>CAYYUX010000101.1:0-5618 GCA_964474975.1 uncultured Thermodesulfobacteriota bacterium | reverse complement strand
CGGGTAAGGTTGTCAAAAATAGTCTTTTTATCTTCCGTAGAGGGTGATTTTTGGGGTCTACAGCATATTAAAGGGCATAGCAATAGAACGGGAGGGGGGTATCAAGGTTTTTGCGTAGAGGGGGCAAGGGTGCGGATACAATAGCCCAGTTTGCGGTTATTTTTAAATCAAAAAAACAAGGGTTACAGTTGTTGTCTATTGTTGACATTTTAGTGTGCTTGAAAAGGTACGGGGGGCATCGGGTTTTAGGATGACACGCCCGCTATGGTAGACTCTATTAAAAGTGCTTGAAAAGGTACGGGGGCATCGGGTTTTAGGAGCGGTAGGAACGTAATGCGGATTCAATAGCGCAGTACATGAGCATTTTTTAGTTACAAAGGGGTACTTCGTTTTCACAGACAATCTTGGCAAAGGCTATGTGTTCGAGTCATTGAATATGCAGGGGACCAATCAGGGAGATAGTATATAAGTAAATGAAGGCAGAACTTCACATAGAGACTGGGGAGCTTGAGGAGCAGATATCCCGGAGGGTTATAAAGGCCCTGAAGCCCCTCCTGAGTGGTCGGAGCGAGGAGGCTACCTTTTTCACCGTGAAAGTCCTTGCGGAGTATCTCAAGGTCTCGGATAAATGGATATACGAGCGCGTCCAGTTCAAGGAGATTCCGTATTATAAGTTAGGCAGTAATCTTCGTTTTAAAAAGTCCGCCATTGAGCTATGGCTGGAGACCCTAAAGACCCCTGCTGTAAGTCACCTCTCCGGGGGATTGAAGGCTGTAAAATGAATTTGAACCTTAGCATTTATTAACATGTACCAATCAGCGAAAAGCCGGACTTCAAGACCCTCTGAAAGGTTGAAGAACGACAAATAAGACTGTCAAATGACAACATTCACAACTCAACATTTCTCAATTTAAATGTTAACTAATGTTAACCTTAAGAGAGAAAAAATATCAGGTTTTATCAGGTTTTCTTTCCCAACCACCAACACGGTGACAAGGGGATTCTTAATCCCCTATACATAAGAAAATCATCTTATGTTATAAGCACTTATAACGGCCTGTATAGTAGATTGTATAGTTTGCTACTCTTGACTAAAGTCTATTATTATGGTAATAATTATAGTATTAAGCAAAAGGGAGGCTATATGAAGTTTGTAACAGTGACCGAATTGAGGCTTAAGGCCACTCAAATCGTAGCAGAGTTAGAGACCACTGGAGAGGAGGTGATAGTTACGAAAAGAGGCAAGCCGGTTGTATTAATGAGGCCGGTGGAAGAAAAGGAGTTTGAACTAAAAAAATAATATGAAAGGAGCGAAAGCAAATGGCAAAAGAGAGACCAAAGGCGAAACATAAGGGCCTTTACAGGCGCGGTACCGTCTGGTGGATACGTTACGCCGGGCTGGACGGCAAGATACGCTTTGAGTCCAGTGGCACAAAGACCTTCAAAGAGGCGCAAGTTCTGCTTAACAAACGAAAAACAGAGGTAAGCGAAGGCAAAGACCCAATCATCACAAGGAAGATAAAGCCCCATACCTTTAGAGAGCTTGGCGAACATTATGTGATCTGGGCCAAAAGACAAAAATCATACAGAAGAAAAAAGGGGATTGTCAAAATACTCACGAGGGAATGGGGCAATCTTCCGTTACGGCACTTCAACACAAGGATGGTTGAGGAGTATCAAACCAAGGTCTTAACTGAGGTAGTGGTAACGAAAGACGGTAAAGAGCACCACAAGGCCCCTGCCACGGCCAACCGTCACCTTGCTTGCCTCAAGCACATGTTTACCAAGGCTGTGGAGTGGGAGATGGTAGAAGAAGAGGCCCTGAAGAAGGTAAGGAGGGTTAAACTTCTGCCCGAGAACAATCGTCGCCTGAGGTATCTATCAAAAGAAGAGTCCACTGCCCTTGTAGACGCCTGTAAGCCCCATCTGAGGCCTATTGTGGTAACTGCCCTTAATACTGGTATGAGGAAAGAGGAGATACTAAGCCTTGAATGGGAAAGGCATATTGACCTTAGAAACGGCTTCATACTCCTTGATATCACGAAGAATGGAGACCGGAGAGAGGTTCCTATTAATCAAACCCTCCGAAAGACCTTACAGGGCCTTGTTAGGCATATAGCCAGCCCCTATGTATTCACGGACGCAAGGGGCAGTAGATTTGCCAACGTGGTGAGGTCCTTTAAGTCAGCCTGCAAGAAGGCAGGGATTAAGGACTTCCGCTTCCATGATCTCCGCCATACCTTTGCCAGCCGTCTCGTAATGGCGGGAGTTGACATTACCACAATAAAGGAACTCCTTGGACACAAGACCCTTACCATGACCCTCCGCTATGCCCACCTCGCACCCTCCCATAAGGTCAAGGCCGTTGAGATGTTAGATGACAGCCCCGACCAAACCCCAACTATACAAAAACTATACAATTCAGGCGGTGCCAAATGAAAAAGGGCCACGACAAAAGCCGTAACCCCTTGATTTTAGTGGTGCCCAGGGACGGAATCGAACCGCCGACACGAGGATTTTCAGTCCTCTGCTCTACCGACTGAGCTACCTGGGCGTGAATGACAATATATTAAAATAATTTAAAGTCTCCATCTTGTCAAGCCTTTTCCTCATAACTAACTTTTGCCTTTACATAGCAGACAACGCCAATGAGGCCAAGCAATATTATCTTATAAGAAATCAGCCTTGTCCAGTTTAATCCCCTAAGGCAGGCGTTCCGTGTCCTTCAAGGGGAAATTACTCCATAGGCCTTTTTCACTAATGCCGTCATAGGCCAGAAGCGGCCGCCTGCCGCCGGCAAGCATCTTAAAGGCCTGATAGCTCTTAAGGACCTTCTTTGTGTAGCTTCTTGTCTCCCTGAAAGGTATGGACTCTATAAACTCGTCATCTTCCAGGGGATATCTCTTCCGCCACTGCAGTACGGACTTAAGCCCTGCGTTATATCCGGCTATGGTTTCAACAGGGTCTCCCCTTGTCTTTCGCCAGAGATAGGCGAGATACCAGGCGCCAAGGCTGATGTTAGTCTCGGGATCGAGGAGGGCCTCGGCACTAAGGCGGCCCCTGCCCGAGGCCCGCGCAATAAACTTCGCCGTCGAGGGCATTACCTGCATAAGTCCAACAGCCCCTGTGCGGGATATCGTATCAGGGTCATAGGAGCTCTCTTCCCGCATTACCGCAGCCACAAGGAGAGGGTCCGCCTCACCTGCAAGCCCCTTTGCGCTAATATACTCCACTACCTTCATGGGAAAGGCCACCCTCAGAAGCTCCTGCCTTATGCCATCGTTATGTCTCGTCAATAAAGCAAAATAAGAATCATATACCTTTATGGCGTGATAGTAATCGCCTGCCTCGTAAAAAGCGTGCATAAGAGAATATACGAGACCGCGCTCCGGGGCGTGGCCACGCCTCTGCAAGGCCCTATCCGCCTCTAAAGCGGCCTCCCCGGTAAAACCCGTGCTAAGTAGAATCATGGCAAGACGGAGGTCACTGTCTTCAAGCTCCTCCCTTGTGAGAGGGCCGGGCAGAAGGTCTCTCTCACCCCATACTGACTCTGCGTTCCAGGGGCCGCCGGCTGGAAGACCGAGGCGACTTCTCGCCATATAGCAATAATAACCGGGCATACCGCCCTCACAGACCTTTTGGTACTCGGCCATTGCCCCTGCCTTTTGGCCTGCCTTCTCAAGGGCGCGTCCGCGCCAATAGGCGAATTTGCGTCTATTGCCAGCCCCGAGTCTTTCGGGAAAAAGATTCAATGTCTTATAGGCCTCAAGATACCTCCCCATTGTGAACTCAAGCCATCCCATGTGCCATGCCGCTGTAGCAGAGGGTCCGGCGCCATGCCTCAAAATACGGCCATATATCTCTATGGCGCGTTTACGCTGACCAGCGCTCTCATAAAAGGCCCCTTTCATTAAGACCGCGCTTCCGGCCTCGGCGCTCCCCGGGAATCTCTTTGAGAGGAGTTTTACTGTATCTAAAAAAGCCCTGTCTTTATCTTTGCCATCCCTTAAGTATGCCGTCGCGAGAAGCAGGAGCGAAGACCTCTCGCGATAAGAATTCTTATTATTATGGCGACTCAGCCTTTGAAGCACTTTATTCAGTATCAACTCCGCCTCTCCATACCTTTTCATACGGAAAAGAGTCTCTACCAGAAGCGGCTCGGCCTTACCGCCGCAGGCACCCGGGTTTTCAGCCACAAGACCCTTCAGGGCCCTTACGGCTTCACCGTAAAAATAGGAACCGAACAGGGCCGTGGCGCGGACGCAGGACTCGGCCTTTGTAAGCATAAGGGGCCTCATGCGTCTATTTTCTTTAAGGAAAAGCGCCGCCTGCATGGCAGGAGCCTTACCCGGATAATTTATAATAATGGCCCTTATATCTTCCGTTGCCGAGGCGTAATTACCGCCTGCCGTCTCAAGCCTTGCCGCCTTCATCAAAGCCTGCCCGGCCTTCCGGCTCTCTGGATATTGTTTAATAAATGCCTTAAGGGCTATTAGGGCATCCGCGGATTGGCCCAACTCCTCAAGGACGAGGGCGCTCTCGTAAAGGGCCTGCCCTCGATAGGCAAAGCCGGGATACTCTCCAAGTATGGCTCTGTAGCTTTGCCCGGCGCGCGCAAACATCTTTTCACGTACATAGGCCCTTGCAAGATAGAGAAGCACATAGGGACGTATCTCCCGCAGGTCCTCTGCCTCCTGCAGATACTGAATGGCCCGCTCTCCGCCCCTTTTCAGCTCCCTCATGCCGAGGACAAAAGAGGCCCGTGCCGCCCATGTTGTGCCCTTATAACGCTCTCTTAAAAAGAGAAGCCCTTTTGTACCCTTTATCTGATCGCCAAGCCTTATAGCCTCCATGGATGAGGCAAGGACCATGGCGGGAGATTCGGCAGAATACCCTTGCGGGCCGCTCGGCCCTCTTCGTGCGCCCTTCCTGTACAGGGCGCACGAAGAAAGGAGAAAAATGATAAGTAGAAACATAACGGGAATTTTTATCTTGCCCATAATAATTAAACCATCCTCTCGCCAGACATTAGGCGGGTAACCTTCCCGGCAAATACTCCTCTGAGTATATCATGAGATAAATTATGGTAAATCTGATTTTATTCTCTTTAGGCCTCATGGTATGTTTTTTGGCCAGCGCTCTTTTATAATAAAGGCGCGATCATTTTCTTTATTTTCAACAAACAAACTCCTCTCATTTTTACTTAATCTTCAATATATATAATAGAGATTAAGTAAGAGACTTAGCATATACAAGACAAGGAGGTCGAAACCATGAACAATCAAGACAAGATAGCGATAATTATCGGGATAGGTCTGAACCTGGTTGTGGCAAGCATAGTTCTATTCGCATTGACTAAGTATACCGCTTAATCAACGACCTTAATCAAGAGATCCAAAGGACAAAAAATGAAAAATATTACAGCGCATGAAAACCTCTTTAGATGAATAGGGCGGTCCGCTATATTTTACGGACCGCTTTTTGGTTCATTTTATAATTATTTTTCTTATCTTCAGCAACGTAAAATCCGCAGGAATGCTACGATAAATATTACCTCAATAAAAAAAATCTTTTCTTGCTCCTGCAAAAAAACTCCTTTCACCTTACGTTAATCTTCA
>CAYYUX010000100.1:0-5650 GCA_964474975.1 uncultured Thermodesulfobacteriota bacterium | reverse complement strand
TCTCATCTGTGAGATCCTCGCCGTAGACGCCCCTGATATCGTATTCCCGGAATATATGCTCTGGTACCTTTTGTATCATCTCCCTTGCCTCTCCTTTATTTGAGTTATAAAATCGTAAAAATCAGTGCGTGAAAACGGGAAAGCTATTTTTTCCTGAGTTTGGCAAAAAATTGTCTTAACTGCGCCTGCGCCTCATTGGCGCGTATCCCGCTTGTCACGCTTATTTCGTGGTTAAGCCTCCTGTCTGAAGAAAGGTCGTATATTGAGCCGCATGCCCCTGCCTTCGGGTCAGAGGCCGCGAAGACGAGCCTCGGCACTCGGGCCTGTATAAGGGCGCCCATGCACATAAGGCATGGCTCCAGCGTTACATACATAGCGGTTCCGCTAAGCCGCCATGCCGACAGGGCCTTTGCCGCCTCTGTGATGGCCACTATCTCGCCATGGAGCGTGGGGTCGCGGTCCCTCTCTTTTTTATTATAGCCCCTCGCGATAACCCTGCCCTTGTATGTGATTACGGCGCCCACGGGCACCTCTCCAAGGCTCGCGGCGCAGGACGCCTCGCCGAGGGCCTCGGCCATGAAGGCCATGTCGGCCTCAGATCCCTGCGGGATACAAGCCTCTCCCCGGAGGCTGAGGATATCAGGATGATTTTGATATGTCAAAACATGGCCTCTTTTCCCCTTATGATGTCCATGCCGCTTCCTTAGCGGCCTCTCATGATTACGAAGAGGGCCTTCGGAAGCGGCATGAGAGTCCCCTGATATAGGGTCTCCTCTATGGATAAAACCTTGAAGCCGGAAGAAAAGATATGCCTTATACCATCGGGGCTAAAGCGGTATGGGCCGCCCTCCATGGTCTCTTTTATATTGAAGCATTTAAGAAAAAATACCCCATTCGGGGCAAGCAGGGCGTGAATAATGTCCCTGTATCTATTCCGTTCGGCAGGCGGCTGTGCGTGAAAACACCCCCTGTCGAATATCACATCAAAGCCCGGGGTGATACTGCTTTTGAGGATATCGTCTACTTGAAAATTTATGGATAGTCCCTCAAGACGGGTCTTTTCCCGGCAGAGCCTGATGGCCTCTTCTGATACATCCGTAGCCGTAACGTCAAAGCCAAGCCTCGCCAGCGCCATGGCCTGTGTGCCGGGGCCCGTGCCGATATCAAGGGCCTTGCCTGACCTTATCTCCATCTCCTGCAGGGCGGCCTCAAGGTCGGGGTCAAGTACGGGATAATACCAGGGCATTTTTTTAAGCTCATTTTCCAGATAAAAATTTTCCCACTCAATGGGCTCCATCATGGGCTCCTCCTTAAACTCCCTGCTCTGTATCCTCCGGGGCGCCGCCTGGCGGACCAATGAGGGGTTATTGACATGAAAAGGCTCATACAGTAAAGTTATCACATAAAACCCATGTTTTAAAGGGGGCGGGATGACTAATTTCACGGTAAAGACGAGAAAAAGGAATGAGCTTGTCTGCATAACAAGGCAGATAACCGGGGCCGTGCTTGATAGCCGCGTCACCGACGGCATCGCCGTGGTCTTCTGCCCCCATACGACGGCCGCCGTTACCATCAACGAGAACGCCGACCCTGACGTGGCCTCTGATATGGTGATGAAGCTACGAAAGCTCATAGAGCACGGAGACGCGGAGTACCGCCACGGCGAGGGGAACTCTGACAGCCATCTGAAGTGCACGCTCACGGGGGCCTCGGAGACGGTTATTATCAGCGGCGGCAGGCTTCAACTCGGCACGTGGCAGGGTCTCTACCTTGCCGAGTTTGACGGGCCGAGAAGGCGGAGCGTATATGTAAAGATCATGGCGGGATGAGTTTATGACAGGTTAATGCCTGCGCAGGGGTATCGTGCAAAAAATGCTTATTACCCTGTAATTATCCCTCCCTATCATGTATAGTATTGCATTATTGAAGCGGATGGTGCAGAGGCAGATGGGCTAAAGGCGGGCAGGTGTTTTTTCGAGCCGCAAGAGGCATATTTAACATCTGCGGCCTTCATCCCGAATTGGTTTTATTTAGTCCTGCTTTCTTTTTCCAGAAGAAAGGAGGAAATTTTTCTTAATCTATCAAGGAGATTTTTCAAGATGCTCAGATCAAAAAAAATTATAGACGGTGTCTTCTGGGTAGGCGCCGTTGATTTTTCAAGGCGTCTCTTTGACGCCCTCGTTCCCCTGCCCGATGGGACAAGTTACAACTCCTATCTTGTAAAGGGCGATAAAAAAACGGCCCTCATAGACACTGTGGACCCGGCCTCCATGGCAACGCTAATGCATCATCTTGATGACGTGGAACACCTTGATTACATCGTGGCCAACCACGCCGAGCAGGATCACTCCGGGGCCATACCCGCAGTCATTGAGAAATATAAAGACGCGCAGGTCGTGGCCAATGAGAAGTGCAGGGGCCTGCTCATTGAGCACCTCTCCATATCGGACGAGAGGATCATAGTCGTTAAGGATGGAGATACCCTTGACCTTGGCGGCAAGACCCTGGAGTTCATCTCCACGCCATGGGTTCACTGGCCCGAGACGATGTGTACCTATCTCCGTGAGGGCGGAGTGCTCTTCAGCTGTGATCTCTTCGGCTCGCACATTGCCAGCGCCGAGCTATACTCAACGCGCGAGGAGCGTGTCTACGAGGCCATCAAGAGGTACTACGCCGAGGTGATGATGCCCTTTAGAAAGATCATCAGAAAGCACCTCGACAGCCTCTCCGCCTTTGACATCTCCATCATCGCCCCGAGCCACGGCCCTGTGCACAAGGACGTATCCTTTGTCATGGATACTCACCGCGGCTGGGTCTCCGATGAGCCCGCCAATACGGTTATCATGCCCTATGTCTCCATGCACGGCAGTACGGAGAGGATGGTGGACCACCTCACCGAGGCGCTCTCCGAAGAGGGGATAAAGGTTGATAGGTACGACCTTACCGTGGCAGATATCGGGAGATACGCCGTATCCCTCGTGGACGCGGCCACTATAGTCATGGCCTCGCCCTGCTTTCTTACAGGCGTTCATCCCCTCGTGGCAAGCGCTGTTTTTCTTGCCAACGCCCTTAAGCCAAAGCTGAAGTTCGCCTCCATCATAGGCTCTTACGGCTGGGGTTCAAGGATGGTGCCTCAGCTCAAAGGCTTTATGTCAGGGCTCAAACTCGATTACATCGAGTCCGTGGAGGTAAAGGGCGAGCCCGGCGGAGGCGACCTTACCGCCCTTGAGGAGCTTGCCTGTGAAATTAAAAAGCGTCACGTCGAGGCGGGGCTCATAGAGGCGTAGTCACTCAGATCGGCTATAATACAAGAGGCAGGGGGCCTTGTTTAAAAATCACATGGCGCCCCTCTCGCCTTATCCCATTATCAGGGCTTCGCCCACCGGCTGTTCTCTCTTTATCTTCGTGCAGGACAAGTCTTGCCTGAAGGCGGAAAAAGTCCATCGCATTATCTCTCCCGCGCCATGCGGGATGCCCCTTCCGATTTTCCATCCCCCCAGAAATGATAGTATAATCCAGCATGTCATTGTGACTTATGTCCTTTACAAAGGCCATGGAACGTAGTAATTTACAAAAGTTTTCTTTCTTATAACGCCGTTTTTGCCGAATCGCTAAAAAAAATCGCATATAATTTTACCCGTTTAATTATCTTTTAATAATAGGTGCTGTATCGTAGGAAAATTGTCTTTTAATAGAAAAAGTATCCGATGCATATCTGAGAATTACAATATAAACGATGGGAGTTTTGATATGCCGAAAATAAAAACATCATGTCTTAAAAATATGGCAGTACTTCTATGTTTGCTCGGCCTAATAGGTATTTTTGGAACCAATGTATCTGCCGCCAATAAGATAGGCGGCTGGAAGGTACATACCAACGCAGGCTTGGGGTTGTCCTATGACACCAATGTCTTTAAACTCACATCTCAGCAACGAGCCAGGTTTGATGAAAACAGGTCTTCCGACCAGAAAAGCGGACGCTTTAACAGCATGGATTCCATCGGCGATTTTGTATTTACACCTACCATAAAGGCTACCTTCAGCCGGCATGGTCTTCAGAGACGTAAACTCTCGATTACTCCCTCCATTGCCTATAATAAATACGTGAGGGACCAGGAGAAGAGTTACTTTGAGTTCGGTCTCGGTATAAAACAGAAAGTGGGAAAGCACAGCCATGTGGGCCTGAACTTCGATTACGCCCCCAACATATACAGGAAGAATTTTCTCTCTAATGCCGTGGATACCGATGCTTTCGGCACACTGAAGCATGGCATCTCAGGGGGTGAGAAGGTATTCTCTCCCGCCCATTACGATGATACCACGGTGGAGCTGAGCTACGGCAGACGCCTCTGGAAGAATCATCAAAAACATAGACAAATCCTCTCCCCTGACGCCCTCTCGACAAAGGTATTCGCTGGTTACGAGAACAGGAACTTTGACAACCCCTTTACGAACCGCACGGAGGACAACTTCTTCGCGGGACTTGACATCGGGCTGGCCCTCCGCAAGCATACAGACCTGACCTTGAGTTATCTCTTCAAGGGCATAAGCACCAACGTAAGTCCCGAGCTTCTTATCCGCAACGAGAGCAACTTCGGCGTTGACCTTGACGGCGATGTGGTGGTGGAGAACCTCAATGTGGCTACTACGCAGAATGTTGACCGCTCCCGCGACCAGCATACCGTGGGGTTCAAGGTATCGACAAGACTACGCAAGGGCTGGTACGCTCATGCAAAGTACGAGGCGCGCTTCACCTCCTTTAACTCGAATCAGCCTTTTGACGTAACGCGCCTTAACCGTAACGACACGCGCCAGAAAGCGGCTCTCGGCCTGAATGGTAAACTTGCCAAGAGGTGGTATCTCGCCCTTGGCTGGGTAAATGAACACAACCACGCCAATCGTAGCGGTATCACCATAACGGACAAGGCGGAAGTAAAAAGCTATGACATCAACGTCTATTCAGCGGTCATATCCCATACCTTCTGAGGTGTCCTTGATAGGTTGGGAGTGAGAAAAATGGGATTGAAAGATAAGAAAAAAATACTTTTCACGGGTTACGCGCAGGTGCATTTTGTCTGCTTTTTACCTGTCTATCAAGCGCTGGCATCAGACCCTGATGTGGATATATTCCTCTCAGGCGGCTTTAAGCGTAAAGACGGCGAAAATGTATCATACGACCTTGACGGCTTTTACGATCCCTTTCCCGTTGATATGAACCACGTCATACCCCTTGAGAGGGTGAAGAGCGAGCATTACGATGTACTCGTCTCGGCCCATCTCTCTGATACCCTCTTTCCTAAATCCGTAGGCAGGAAGGTGCAGATATTCCACGGTGTCTCCATAAAAAACCTTGCCGTGCGCGAGAAGGCCCTTCGTTACGACATGCTCTGCCTGCCGGGACGTTATCATGCCGAGCAATACAGGAAAAACGGTCTTATCCGCGACGACGGCACAGAGTGCCTGATCACAGGTTTTCCCAAGACCGATGCCCTTGTCTCGGGAGTCGGCTTCGAGAGAGAGCGCCTTATTCGCGGCATGGGGCTTGACCCGTCCCGTCCCACAGTACTATTTGCCCCTACGGGCGAAAAATATAATGCCCTTGACACCATGGGCAGGGAAGTGGTGCAGGCTATCTCCGAGGCGGGAAAGT
>CAYYUX010000099.1:0-5669 GCA_964474975.1 uncultured Thermodesulfobacteriota bacterium | reverse complement strand
GCCCCTCTTTTGTGTCCTGAGCGCCCTTTTTTACGGCCTCAGAGTAATTCATCCAACCAAGACCGTCTTTCAGAGAGAGGGCGATGGCCTTTATGGCCCTTATATGGTCTATCTCGTCAGAGGCGAGATGGGTAAAGACATCCCTGCCTTTTTCATCGCTCATCATATCCGCGGCGGTCTTATAAAAATAGTAACCTCTCAGCTCCGTATTGTGGGCCAGGCTGAGTTCGTCGGCCAACTCCTGTATAAGTTTCTCACCCATAACTCTCTCCTCCAGTTTTGCGCTTTAAGGTAGGTCTACTTATCATCTCCGCCCGGTATCGGTTCTGCCCGCCTTGTTCACACCGTGCTGACGGTCCAGCATCTCTCCGCGAACCTTGTCCTCACAGGCGTGACAGATGGTCTGTGGAGAAGGTTTTCCGCATATTGTGCAGACATGCTCATGCTTTTTTTCCTCTTGCTTCTCCTCTTTGCCCTTGTCCTCTCCCATCATAGCCTCCTGAAGTATTACGTGAGTTCCTTCCCTTATAACAATAAAAATCCTTTATAAAGACTGTACCTCATCGCCTCGCACTCCCGCCCCTTTTAGAGGTAACGGCTCATGTCCCTGAATGAAAAACCCTTTAGTGAAGGAGCCTCATCAAGCCCCTTATACTGAACGAGCACCTTAAACGTATCGCCCATGCCGCCAGGGGCTATAAGGCCGGCTATAGCACGATTGTGTTTTATCTTATCGTAATCCGCCATGCCCACGGCCTCTGTCTCGATAAGCTCTTCGAGTACGCCGAGACCGAGGAGAAAATTCTTCTGAGTGGTAAAACCGGCAAGTTTCAGCCCGGCCTTCTGCCCCCTCCTGCAAAGGTTTGTAAAATCAACATGACTCGTTATGTCCTGACGCCCTATTCTGAGATATGGCTCAAAGTTGGCTTTGTGACGGTAATGGCACATGAGCGTACCGCCTATCCTCTCAATGCCGTAAAGCTCCCTTGCAGGAAGGCCGTAATCAATGGTGACCACGAAACCATTCTTTAGTATGGCGGCGGCCCGCTCCACCCATGGACCCGCGAGGAGATTTACCTCTGCGCGCTGTCCGGGATATAACTCCAAGCCTGCATCTTCAAAGTATAGCTTGATGCCGCTATCTGACAAGGGGCCTTCAACATCAAGGAGCCTATCTCCCTCACAGCCGACATATATTTCATTAAGCGAGGCATCGGCATTACGTACACGATGAAAAGGGAAGCTGTCAATTAGCTCGTTGGAGATTATAACGCCGTACTCCACGCTCCCTGCCGAGGGCAAATCGAGCCTCCATGAGACCTTTTCAGATGGCCCCTCGCGTAGGTTCGGGTTCACCTCAACAAGTTCTACTTCTAAAGCGCCATGGAGACTCGGAGAGAGCTTCTCAAGAGCGTCTAATATGCCAAGAGATAGATACCCCCTCCCGGCCCCGGCCTCAATGAGGACAAAACGCCGGGGAGAACCGAGTGCCTCCCACATCTCAATAACAGCCAGTGCCATTACCCTTGCGAATACGGGGCTTACATCAATACTTGTGATGTAGTCTCCGCCCGCTCCCCATGTATCGGCACCAGAGGTGTAGTACCCGCCATCAGCCCTGTAGAGGGCGATATCCATGAACTCGGCAAAGGTTATGGGACCATTGGTCTCAATATGCCGTAATATCTCGGCGCCCGGGCCGTTATCATTCATAGCAGGATTACCATAACATCCGCCGGAATACTCATCTTTAAGGCCGCCCTCCCGCATCGCCCCTCTTATCCCCCGTTACGCCCGCCATACTCCCGTGACACCCGCATCCCTGCTTGACGCCATAATCCCCTTTCTGCACGCCTGCATACCACCGCCCAGTGGCCCTTACTCTTCTACAAAGGCCTCTTTCGGAGCGTAGCACTCGGGACAGCTCTCCGGAGGTTCCTCTGCCTCGCAAACGTATCCGCAGACAGTGCATCTCCACTTTTTCTTCAGTATCATAGTCTCTGTCATAATTCGAGTGTCTCCATTATTGCACTTGAAGAGATGACGGCAAACTCCCGTGCCTCAATGTTTTTTATACTCTGAGGACGGACTGTTTTAATAGGGTAATCATATTTTATATGTTTTTAGGCCTGCGCGCAATAGAAAACTACACTCTTGTGCGCCTCGAAAAACTTAAGACAGCCATGGATGGCACTTTTATAAAAAAACGTTTATAGCAGACTGCCATTTTTTTCAAACATCATAAAACCCGTCCTTGACAGGAGAACCTGCTGTGCTTTAATAAAATATATTATGAAAAAGAGCCTTGCGCAGAAAATAATCGAGGGCCATATTGTCTCTGGAAGCTGGAAAACCGGCGAAGAGGCGGGGTTGCGCATAGACCAGACACTTACTCAGGACGCCACTGGCACGCTCAGCTACCTTGAGCTTGAGGCCCTGGGCATAAAGGGCATAAAAACAAAGCTCTCGGCAAGCTACGTTGACCATAACCTCCTTCAGACAGACTACAAAAACGCCGATGACCACCGCTTTCTCCTCACAAGCGCCATGAGGTACGGCATATATTTTTCCCCTCCCGGCAACGGCGTCTCGCACCCCGTGCACATGGAGAGGTTCGGCGCTCCGGGGCTTACGCTCCTCGGCTCGGACAGCCACTCCTCTACTGCCGGAGCCCTTGCCATGATAGCCATGGGAGCGGGCGGCCTTGACGTGGCCCTTGCCATGGCCGGCGAGCCCTTTTTTTTAAAGATTCCCCGTATCTTTGGCGTAAAGCTCACCGGCAGGCTCAGACCATGGGTATCGGCAAAGGACGTAATATTAGAGATGCTGAGGCGCCACGGCGTAAAGGGCGGGCTCGGATATATCGTAGAGTATTACGGCCCCGGCGTAAGGGGCCTCTCCGCGACAGAGAGGGCAACCATTACCAATATGGGAGCCGAGCTTGGGGCCACAACGAGCATCTTCCCATCTGACGATAGGACAAGGGCATTTCTTCGAAGACAGGGCCGGGCTAAAGTCTGGAGACCACTTCATGGCGACAAGGACGCGCGCTACGATAAAACCGATGAGATAGACCTTGCCGCGCTCGAACCCCTTGCCGCCCTTCCGGGCTCGCCTGATAACGTAGTACCTGTCCGAGACATTGAAGACGTGGAAGCGGCGCAGGTTATCATCGGCTCATCAGTAAATTTCTCATATAGCGACCTCATGACAGTCGCCCTTGCCCTGAAGAAAAAAACAATACACCCGGGGCTGAGCCTTGAGATAAACCCGGGCTCTCGAAACGCCCTTGAGAACGTCGAGCGGGCCGGAGGCACGCGGCTCCTCACCCATGCCGGGGCCCGTATAAACCAGTCGGGGTGCCTCGGATGTATAGGCATGGGGCAGGCCCCGGCCACAGGCACTGTATCGGTAAGAACATTTCCACGTAACTTTGCCGGAAGAAGCGGCACGGAAAACGACCAGGTATACCTTGTAAGCCCCGAGACGGCAGTGGCCACGGCCATAACCGGACACATAACAGACCCGAGAAGCCTCGGCCCCTTTCCCCGCGTAATCGAGCCGAAAAAATACATCTACAACGACTCCATTATTATCAAACCCCTTTCGCCCGCTAAAAGGGCAAAGGTCGAGATAACAAGAGGGCCGAATATAACGCCATTTCCCGACTTTCCGCCCCTTCCCGCAAGTTTCAGCGGAGAGGTCCTCCTGAAGATGGGAGACAACGTCACCACTGACCATATCCTCCCGGCGGGCAACAGGATACTGCCCTTCAGGAGCAATATCCCGCGCATTAGCGAGTTTGCCTTCGAGCGCATAGACAAGACCTTTGCAAGGCGGTGCAAGGCAGCCGGCGGCGGCCTTGTCATAGGAGGTGAAAACTACGGACAGGGCTCATCGCGCGAACACGCAGCAATCGCCCCCCGTTTTCTCGGCATCAGAATAAAAATAGCAAAGAGCTTCGCACGGATTCACAAGGCAAACCTTATAAATATGGGTATCGTCCCCCTCACCTTTCTCAACACAAAAGATTACAATAGGATAAAAGAAGGGGAGACCATGGACTTTCCCGGGCTTTCCCGGGCCGTTAGAGACGGGAAAAATGAGATTAAGGCAATCTTGAATAAGAAAAAACCCCTGACCATGACCCTTTGCCTAAACCTTACGGACAGAGAAAGGCAGAGCCTACTTGCGGGAGGGCTCCTTAATGCCGTAAAAAAGAGACTTGGGAAGAGATAGGACCTTTACTTTCTGTTGAAAAAAAGAAAGCAAGACAAATAAACCCAATAGGCGCAGGGGGATACAGCAATAGAACATCACCTTTCGCCTATTGGCGAAATGACAAAAAAAAGGGAACGCTCTTTAGAGCGTCCCCTTTTTTTATATCCGTAACAATCAAAAACCTCGAATCATGTACCCATGTCCCATGAGGCAAGATACTTCTTTTGCTCTCTTGTGAGTACATCTATGTTTTTGCCGAGACAGGCGAGTTTCAGCCTCGCTATCTCCTTGTCTATCTCCATGGGGACTACATATACCTCTTTGGAGAGTTTCTTGCCTCTTTTAACGAGATAATCTGCGGCAAGGGCCTGATTGGCAAAACTCATGTCCATGACAGAGGCGGGATGTCCCTCGGCGGCGGCAAGGTTAATGAGCCTGCCCTCGCCCAATACGCATATCCTGTTTCCGTTCTTCAGGGTGAACTCTTCCACATAATCCCTTACTGCGCGTTTCTTCTTGCTAATGGATTTAAGACCTTCAAGGTCAAGCTCCACGTTGAAGTGACCGGAGTTGGCAACAATGGCGCCGTCCTGCATCTTGGCAAAATGAACCTTGCGTATGACGTTGAGGTTGCCTGTCACGGTGCAGAAAAAGTTGCCTATGATGGCGGCGTCTTTTATCGGCATAACCCTGAACCCGTCCATAACTGCCTCAAGGCCCTTGATAGGATCAACCTCTGTAACGATGACATTGGCACCCATGCCCTTGGCGCGCATGGCAAGGCCCTTGCCGCACCAGCCGTAGCCGCATACTACAAAATTACTGCCTGCGAGGAGCCTGTTCGTGGCCCTGAGGATACCGTCAAGGGTGGACTGGCCCGTGCCGTAACGGTTATCGAAAAAGTGTTTCGTGGCGGCGTCGTTAACTGCGATGACGGGGAACTTAAGGAGACCGTCGGCGGCGAGGCTTTTCAGCCTTATTACGCCCGTTGTTGTCTCTTCCGTGGAGCCGATGAGGCCATCGGTAAGGTGCGGCTTCTCGCCGTGAATTACAGAGACAAGGTCCGCGCCGTCGTCCATGGTAATATTGGGTTTTGTATCAAGGGCCGCGTTAAGGTGCTTATAATAGGTCTTGTTGTCCTCGCCCTTGATGGCGTATACGGGAATCTTGTTATGTTTGACAAGAGAGGCGGCAACATCGTCCTGAGTGCTGAGGGGGTTGGAGGCGCAGAGGGTTACATCGGCGCCGCCGGCCTTCAGGGTAATCATAAGATTGGCCGTCTCCGTAGTAACATGAAGGCAAGCCGATATCTTTACGCCCTTCAGGGGTTTATTGGCGGTAAAATTTGCCTTAACACGCCTTAAAACGGGCATGTCCCGCTCTGCCCACTCTATTCTGTTCTTTCCCTTCGCGCTAAGAGCGAGGTCTTTTACGTCGTACTTCATCTG
>CAYYUX010000098.1:0-5845 GCA_964474975.1 uncultured Thermodesulfobacteriota bacterium | reverse complement strand
CGTGCTGACGCTCGGCGACGACTATGGCCTCGAACATCTCCGCGATATCCTCAAAGCCTTCTTCGCACGCGGTCTTTGCAAAAGATGGGTAAAGCTCTGTCCACTCGTATCTCTCTCCCGCGGCCCCTGCCCTGAGGTTCTCCGCCGTGCCACCTATCTTGCCGAAGGGAAAGGAGGCCGTTATCTCCATTTCTCCCTCGCTCATGAACTTAAACATGCGTTTGGCGTGCTCTTTTTCCTGATTGGCCGTCTCGGTAAAAATATCGGAAATCTGCACAAAGCCTTCTTTTTTTGCCTTGCCTGCAAAATAAGTATAGCGGTTTCGGGCCTGCGATTCACCGGCAAAGCCCTTCATGAGGTTCACGCCGGTCTTGCTCTCCTTAAGTTCCATAAGAGTACTCCTTGGTTAGATATTTGTCTCCGGCCTTATCAAGGCAAAACCGGGTAGGCGAATTTCGGCATCTCCCCTGTAAGGGTCTTTAAAAACTCAACGATGTCGTCGGCGTCTTTGTCTCCTGTTTCACTGCCGAGCATCTTCCTGCTCATTATTTTCACTGCGTCCCGAAGCTTCCATACCGAGCCGTTGTTAAAGTAGGGGTATGTAAGGGCAATGTTTCTAAGGGTCTGAACCCTGAATTTATACTTGTCCTCTTCTTTTTTTGTCACCGTGTATCTGCCAAGGTCCGTGGAGCCGGGGACCTGTATCCTCTGAAAACTGCTGTTTGTAAAGATAGGCCCGTTGTGGCAGGCGATACAGCCCTTGTTCTGAAATAGGTTCCATCCGCGCCTGGCCCCTTTTGATATGGCGTCTTTGTCTCCGGCGAGGAAGCGGTCAAAGGGCGAGTTCAGAGTGATGAGGGTGCGCTCGAAGGCGGCAATGGCCTTTGCGATATTCTTGGGGTTTATGGGCGGCGGAGTCTTGCCGAAGACCTCTTGGAAGAGGGCTTTATAGCGCGGAATGGAGTTCAGTTTTAAAACTACTACATCCAACTTCTCGTTCATCTCCACTGATGCCTGTATGGGGCCCAGTGCCTGCTCTTCGAGCGTTGCGGCGCGGCCGTCCCAGAACTGATTCTTGAGAAAGGCCGAGTTCAGCACAGTAGGGGTGTTACGCGGACCCACCTGGTGATTATGCCCCAGGGCGCGAGAGACCCTGTCCGTAAAGGCAAAAGACGGGTTATGGCATGTGGCACAGCTTATTACCCCGCTTGAAGAGAGGCGGGGGTCGAAAAAGAGCATCTTTCCAAGCTCTATCTTAAGGGGCGTCATGGAGTTATCGCCGGGTATGGGCGGTACCGCTGGAATGGGCTCCGTGGCGCGGGAAGGGGCGGCGATAAAGATAACCACTAAAAAAACTATAAGAGATATTGATCTGCGGACCATGGCCTTCTCCATACAATAAATGTATGTACTCTCACAACTACCTGCCGGAGACGCACGTCAAGAGAAAATCCATTTTACGGCCTTCAATAGGAGCTATATCTTTAAGGCCGATGGTATCTTGTATATTTATTCAGTCTATAATATGGATACTGTAAAATCAAGCGGCGTGGCCTGACATTCACCGGGCGGGACATTTTCAATTCATATTTCAGATACCTCAATAGCCGTTGGGGAGGTTGGCAGGCAGATATGAAGCACCGGGCCACCTCGCCATCAGAGAACGAACCTGCCGGTGTTGTACCCAACCCCGCCCGGCTTTGGGGGCATGCACTTTATGCCCCCCCCCGAAGGCCATGGAACTCGTCGAGGCGATAAGGGGCGAAAAGACCTCCCCGGAGACGATAGCCCTAATAAAGGACCTTGCGCAAAGGCTTGAAAAGCCCGCCGTAGTTGTAAACGACTCGCCGGGGTTTGTGACGAAGAGAGTGCTCTTAGCCACTACCTATAGAGGCCATGGGGCTACTGGGGAAAAAGAGCGCCTGCAAGACGGCAATAGACAGGAGAATGCGCTACGATAGGAACCACTCAATGGGACCCATAGAACTTGCCGACTTTATCGGCCTTGATATCTGCGAGAAGATAGACGAGGATTTATATAAATATCCAAAAAATAATTTCATTCACGAACTCATGAAATCACGGTGAAAAACAGGTACGCATTCCCCTACCCCTCGCGCTCCCTCATCCCTTGCTCCACCCCTTCAGCTATTCTCTTAGCCGCTTCGGCAGGGTCCGAGGCCTCTCTTATGGGACGGCCCACAACGATATAATCGGCGCCGTTGCAGATGGCGCGCGAAGGCGTTACGACACGTTTCTGGTCGCCAACGCTCCCTGAGGCCTCTCTTATGCCGGGTGTGATAATAAGAAACTCAGGGCCGAACTCCTCCCTTACCGCAGGGGCCTCAAGCCCCGAGCATACGATGCCGGCACAGCCAGCTACCCTCGCAAGGCGCGCCCTGTGAAGGACCAAATCCGCCGGGTCGCTGTATCGGGGGTTTATGCCCACGTCCTTCAAATCCGTGGCAGAGAGGCTCGTAAGCACCGTTACGCCAAGGACCTTTATCTTGTCCTCGCCCTGACACTGGGCGGCGCCCTTCAGAAGACCCTGCCCGCCGCCGCAATGCACGGTGACAAACTCCACGCCAAGCCTCATGGCGGATTGCATGGCCCCCTGTACAGTAGCCGGTATATCGTGAAATTTAAGGTCAAGAAAGATACCCGCCTCAGGGGCAAGCTCCTTAACGGCCCGTACGGCCCCGGGGCCCTCACGGACAAAGAGCTCAAGGCCTATCTTAAAGAGCCCGACACGGCCCCTTAAGACCCGGACAAAACCAAGGGCCTCGTCAAGTGTGGGGAGATCAAGTGGAAAAATTATTCGCTCTTCGGGAGTGAGTGCCTTCATCTGGGAGGGTCCTTCTGTTTAGTGGAGGGGATTTATCGAATCTCACAAAGGGCCGTAACTTTTGAAAGGGCAAAACAACCCCCTGCTTTCTTTTGAAAAAAAGAAAGCAGGACAAAAAAAACCAAAAGGGAAATAGCCCCCGTGTCTCTTAGCCTGCGCCACGCGCCCCGCCGACACAAATGCAAAAAAAATCAAATGTAAACTAATCCCCGCTTTTGAACACACGCCCTGCGCCTTTGAACATGCGCCCCGCGCGCCGATCTTCCCGCTTACATATTCTCCTGTTTTTTATGCATATCAACAAGGTCGGTCTTGGTGATGATAGAGTCGAACTTCAGCCCCGTCTTCTCCATGATATTCTCTCGGCCGCCCTCTTCTCTATCCACAAGGGCCATGGTCTTTCTCACGTTCAGCCCCTCTTCCCTTGCACGCTCCACGGCGGTTATTATAGAGGCGCCCGTTGTCACAACGTCATCAATGATAAGTACATCGGCGCCTTTTTTAACGCCGCCTTCTATCCATTTTCTCGTGCCGTGGCCCTTGGCCTCTTTTCTGATTACAAAGACGTCAAGCATCTTGTTATGCATGCCGCAGGTAAGGGCCGCGGCCATGGCGATGCCGTCGGCGCCGAGGGTGAGTCCGCCTATGGCGTCGATAGGGGCGTTCTTTACCTCCTCATAAAAGGCGTAGCCTACGAGCTCCATGCCAAGGGAGCTGTAAACCGTGCGCTTGGCGTCGATGTATACCTCGCTCTTTTCACCGCTCGAAAGAGTAAAACCCGCGTCAGGGTCATACATGAAACTACTGACATAGAGGGCCGCTATAAGGCCCTGTTTATATTCCTGTATCATTATCTGCTGATCAACGACTGTCATAGAAAAACTCCCTTATTGGATTGATTTGTCATGTAAAATTATATTATAGCGTGAAAATTACCAAAAAGCAGAAAGAAAGTCCTATTTGGTACGAATCTTCATGGCGGCGTTGCCCCTGCTTCCCTGTAGCTCATTGAGGATGTCCTCAATACGGGCGCTTTTATCAGCGTCTTTGCCGTCGGCTTTGTTCTTAAAGGGAGCTGAGAGCCAATTGAAGACAAAAGCCTGTCTGTCCTCCATAAACAAACCCTCTATATTCTGTTCATCTCTCTCTGTGGCCATATCTGTTATCGCTCTCGAATGTATGGGCTATCTGCAGATAAGGCCCTGCCTGATGGCATGGCCGAGGTTAAAAAAGGTCCGTGGACGCCGAGTTGGTTAGAATGTGAAGGTGAAAAGGCCCGCCCCGCCCGGAAAGTGAGGATGAGAATGAAGGTCTTACCAGAGTGAGTGCGAAGTCTCGAATGGGCGTCTTCCTCGCAGGCATTGGGTTACATCTTTATTTATAAACCGTCCGTCTCCTTGAAGACAGAACGGCGTCCACGGACTCAAGTGTCTTTGTCTTTTTTTACAGGACCAAGCGCCGCAACGGAACGCCTTGATCTTACGAGGTCAAGCTCCGGGTTCTGTAACTCTTCCATGGCTTTTTCAAAGGCGACCCTGTATTTAAAGCCTTTTTTGAGATACTTCCAGATAAATTCGACCTTTACGAGGTCGGCCTCTGAGTATTCCCTGAACTCTTTTTCCCCTATCTGCCTCTTCTTCGGGGAGATAAAACCCTTTTGTTCAAGATAGTAGAGTTTCTGTCTGGGTATATCTACCCTTGATAAAAGATCCTGGGTGCTTATGGCCATTCTTGCCAGCCCCTTTTACATCCACCACGACCCATTATCATCGAAACAGCATCAATAATAAGCCCCTTGTGGAGATTGTGTATGAATTTAAACTTATGTTTAGCATAAAACTTATATTTAGTCAAGCGTGAATAACACACCCCCCCCTCGCCTCGCATGCCCTTCTCAACAACGGGAAACCATGCGAGGGGTTATCGATAAATGAGAGGGTTAGGAACGACGGTGATTGATTTTCTCATCTCTTTTTGTTAGACTTTTAAAACCTGATATAGTCTGCTTTTTTTTGTTATATAACTATATAAATGGCCTCTCAATTCCCCCAAAAAGGGCATTTTGTTCAGGTGGCAAAAGAGAAGACCGGATAGACGCGGCCATGAAAAGCGGCTTATAAACTCAAACTTTACTCTCGTAAACGGAAGGACTGCTATGGACAACACCCTATGGAAACAGGATTTTTTCTCTGAGGTCGAGCCCATCAGGCTTATCGACCCCCTTGCCATAGTCCTCGGAGCGCAGGACGAAGGAGAGGCCATGGTCATCCATTACAGAGACGCCGTGCTCCTTGCCGGTCATTCCTGCCCGGCGGTCTCAAGCGCATATCAGCTTACAAAAAAGGCCCTTAAGGCCCTATACGGCGACGATACGCCGATACGCGGCGAAGTGCGCATCGTAGTGAAGGGCGGCCCCCGCGACCTTGCCTATGGACCGCAGGCGCAGGTAATCTCATTTATCACGGGCTCCTGGGGCGAGACGGGTTTCAAGGGACTTGGCGGAAAATTTTCACGTAACGACAAGCTTTTCTTCGATACGGAAGATGTTCAGTTCAATACCTTCATATTCCAGAGGATAGACAACAACCGGGCCGTGAGTATCTCCGCTAATCCCGGCGTTCTGCCGCAGGACCCGAGGATGAGCCGTCTTATGCCCATGGTATTGCAGGATAAGGCCTCGAAGGAAGATAGGGAGCTATTCGCCTCTCTCTGGCAGGGTAATGTGCGGAAGATTCTCCTTGAGGACGATTCGTACCCCGGCCTCTTCACATTGAAAGAGTTGGAAAATTTTAAATTTCCCTGCGCGTGAGAAGCATTGTAGTAAAAAAGCGGGCAGAGAAAAGATAGACACTAACGAATGCAGATACGGGGCTCTATCATTATGGCATCAGTAATCCGCCATAAAAGATGACAGGGCCTGCCGCGCCGGGAAGAGGGCGCAGACAAAGGAGATGGTATGGACGCCTCCCTCCTGCCGGAGGGGAGTAACAGGGAAGGGAA
>CAYYUX010000097.1:0-5847 GCA_964474975.1 uncultured Thermodesulfobacteriota bacterium | reverse complement strand
CTGACCTCTGACGCACGCCGAGCATTAAAAACTTCGAAAAAACAAAAATCTTTAGTTCTAATTAACATGGAAAACTGTTACTATGTGTGCTCTCAAAATCAACATTAGGGGCCTCTTTTGCGAGAGAGAGGCTAAGGCGGGAAGTCGGGTCTATCCCGACATAGGCTATTGAGGCTATCCCAGAGGAGGAAACACCGGGCCATTGGATGAAGCGGCTTTTTAATCTATGTGCATTAGGAGATGCCCGCGTGGATGCGGCTAAAAAATATCAGGAGCATGGAATGAAAAAAATCAGCAGGGCTATATTCAGCGTCACAGATAAGACAGGTGTAGTGGAGTTCGCAAGGGGACTCGCGGCGCTTGGCGTGGAGATAATATCCACAGGCGGCACCGGTAAAATATTGCAGGAGGCGGGTCTAAAGGTAATACCCATAAGCGCCTACACAAACTCCCCGGAGATGCTCGATGGCAGGCTCAAGACACTGCACCCCAAGATTCACGGCGGCATATTGTCCATCAGAGACAACCCGGCGCATGCCAAAGAGATGGCCGAGTACGACATACCGCCCATAGACATGGTAGTTGTCAACCTCTATGCCTTTGAAAAAACCGTGGCAGGCGGCGCGGCCCTTGCCGAAGCCATTGAAAACATCGACATCGGCGGTCCAACGATGATACGCTCGGCCGCAAAAAACCACAACGATGTGGCCGTGGTAGTAGAGCCCTCGGACTACGATGCCATACTTGAAGAAATGAAAGAGAACAGCGGAGCCGTCTCAGGCGCGACTCGCTTCAACCTTGCAAAAAAGGTCTTTCAGCTCACGGCGCGCTACGACGCGGCAATATCCAATTACCTCGGCTCTATAGAAGAAGGCGAGGCAGAGCGGGCAGACTTTCCCGAGACATTTACCCTTCAGTACGAGAGGATTTCCTCACTACGATACGGTGAGAACCCCCATCAGAAGGCCGCCTTTTACAGGAACCCCGGCGGCGGCCCGCTCGCCGACGCGCGCCAGCTCCACGGCAAGGCCCTCTCCTATAACAATATCGCCGACCTCGATGCCGCCGTTTCCATGGCCGCCGAGTTCGACGACCCCACAGCCATTATCATCAAACACGGCAACCCATGCGGCGCCGCAGTCTCTGACGAAGGCATTTTGCAGGCCTATGAAAAGGCCTACTCAACAGACAGTAAATCTGCCTTTGGCGGTATAATTTGCCTTAATAGAGACGTAACCATTGAGATAGCCAACAAAATATCTGAAATATTCGTCGAGGCCGTCATAGCGCCGGGATTTGAGGCCGGAAGCTTTGATATACTCTCAAAGAAAAAAAACATACGTCTTCTTGAACTTGGAAAAGACTCCACGGGCCCATGTTCGCAGGACCTTGAGATAAAACTCGTCTCAGGCGGGGTGCTAATTCAGACACCTGACAGGGGGCAGGCCAGCGAGATAAAGACCGCCTCAAAGCGTGAGCCCTCAAAAAAAGAACTCGCCGACCTCCTCTTCGCGTGGAAGATATGCCGTCATGTGAAGAGCAACGCCATCGTACTTGCCGGCGACTCCATGACCGTGGGCGTAGGCGCGGGGCAGATGTCCCGTATCGATTCCACACGCATAGCCCTCATGAAGGCCGCTGACGCGGGGCTTGAGGTAAAGGGATCCGTCATGGCCTCAGACGCCTTCTTCCCTTTCAGGGACAACGTGGACATGGCCGCCGAAAACGGCATTACGGCCATCATACAGCCCGGAGGCTCTATCAGGGATGGTGAAGTTATAGAGGCGGCGAATGAACACAATATAGCAATGGTCTTTACAGGCATGAGACACTTCAGACACTAAACAAGGTGCTTTCATTGAAGACGCTAATCATAGGCGGCGGCGGAAGAGAAGACGCCATCGCATGGTCAATATTCAAAAGTCCGCGCGTATCCAAAATATACATCGCCCCGGGCAACGCCGGGACCTCCCGCTATGGAGAGAATGTGGATATCTCTCCTGATGACATTGCGGGACTAATGGCATTTGCCTCCGAAAAGGCCATAGACCTTACCATCGTCGGCCCGGAACTGCCACTCACCCTCGGCATAGTAGACACCTTTCGCGCAAAGGGGCTTCTTATCTTCGGCCCCTCAAAAGAGGCCGCCGCCCTTGAGGGAAGTAAAGCCTTCTGCAAGGAGATATTAAAGTGCGCTCACATTCCCACGGCGGATTACGAGGCCTTTACCTGCTCTGCTGATGCGCTTGAATATCTTGCCACGGCCGCACTGCCCCTTGTGGTAAAGGCCGACGGCCTTGCCGCAGGAAAGGGAGTGATCATCTGCCGCACAAAAGACGAGGCCGAAGAGGCCGTTAACCTCATCATGGGAAAAAAGACCTTTGGTGAGGCGGGCAAAAAAATCATAATAGAAGAATTCCTCGAAGGTGAAGAGGCATCCTTCCTCGCTATAACAGACGGAGAGAGGGTCGTCCCCCTTGCCCCTGCGCAGGACCACAAGTCCATCTTCGAGGGCGACAAAGGCCCCAACACAGGCGGCATGGGCGCCTACAGCCCTGCCCCTATTATAACCCCTGCCCTTGAGATAAAAATCCTTGACTCCATTATAAAACCTCTCATCAAGGCAATGAACGATGCCGGAAAGAGATACACCGGAGTGCTCTACGCAGGGCTCATGGTCTCAAAAACAGGCGGTTTGAAGGTCCTGGAATTCAACTGCCGCTTCGGAGACCCTGAGACTCAGCCCATCCTCGCGCGCCTTGAAGACGACCTCTTCGAGGTACTCTTCGAGTCTGCCTCGGGCAAGCTTACAAAAACAAGACTGAACTGGTCAGATAAACACAGCCTCTGCGTGGTCATGGCATCAAGGGGCTACCCCGGAAGCTACAAAAAGGGACTTCCCATAAGCGGACTTGAAGAGGCCGAAAAGATGGATGACGTCATCGTCTTTCACGCGGGGACTAAACGCTCCAACGGCCAAGTCCTCACCGCAGGCGGCAGAGTCCTTGGAGTAACTGGCCTTGGCAGAGATATTACAGAGGCCCGCAGGATTACATACGACGCCGTTAAGGCCCTTAAATTCGAGGGTGCCTATTACAGAAAAGATATAGCCATGAAGGCACTGCGAAAGTAGAGGATGACTGAGGGACGGGATAACTCCTTATATCCCCTGCTTAAAAAACACTCTTACAAAAGTCAATATACATCTTTCATTTCAGGAGACCTCATGTCCGCAGAAAGAGATACAAAAACCCCCCTTGTCGGTATAATCATGGGGAGCATATCAGACCGTGAGATAATGAGAGAGACGGGGCTTATGCTTAAGGCCCTTGAAGTTCCATTTGAGACTACTGTACTCTCGGCTCACAGGACGCCTGATGAGACTACGGCTTACGCGAGCAAGGCGGAACAACGAGGGTTGCGCGTACTTATAGCTGGAGCCGGAGGAGCGGCGCACCTTGCCGGAGTAGTAACATCTCATACGTTATTGCCCGTCATTGGAGTCCCCATTGATTCAGGCCCCCTGAACGGCCTTGACGCCCTCCTCTCCACGGTACAGATGCCCGGCGGCCTGCCCGTGGCCACAGTCTCCATAGGCAAGGCAGGGGCTAAAAACGCGGCCATCCTCGCCGCCGAGATACTCGCCACAGTAGACGAAGAGCTGAAGGCAAGGCTTGTCAAATACAGAGAGAGTCTCGCAAATGCTGTCCTTGAGAGCGCTAAAGAGATTGATTAAATCCAGGAGGCCGAAACCTGAAGGTGAATCTTCCAATGCCCCTCTCTACTCTTAAAAAATGACAGATAAAAAAGCTCTCATAATCCCTGCCGACAAAGGACTCGACTGCGCCGCAGAGGTCATAAGGGCTGGCGGCATTATCGCCTACCCCACAGAGTCATCTTACGCCCTCGGCGTAGACCCGGCGAACCCAGAGGCCGTAAAAAGACTCTTTTGCCTCAAAGGCCGTCCCGAGTCCGCGGCCATACCCCTCATAGCCGGAGTCATGAGAGACGTTCGGGGCGTAACAAAAAAAATATCCCCACTCGGGAATAAGCTCATTAAAAAATTCTGGCCCGGCCCTTTAACTCTCATATTCGAGGCCGCCGATGAGATACCGCGACTCCTTACAGGAGACAAAGGCGGCATAGGTATACGTATATCTGCCCATCCGCTCTGCAGTCTGCTAACCGGGGCCATAGGAGGCCCCCTCACGTCAACAAGCGCAAACTTCACGGGCAACCCGCCAGCCCTTGAGGTCATGGAGATAGAGGCGTATTTTAACGGCAGAATTGAGCTAATCCTCGACGGAGGAAGACTCGCCGAAGGCCCCGCGTCTACAGTAGTGGACGTACGGGGAGCAAGACCGATAATACTGAGAAAAGGCGCCGTAAACACTGCCGAGATACTCAGGACCCTTAAATAAGGGGTTTCATTACCTCGCCCTTACGGACTTCCGGTAGCAACGATTTTCTTAATCACCGCAACTGCACAAACTGATATAATATACCTCTATGAAAAATACCGCGAAAGACAAAAAAGACTATTCCAATATCTGCGTAAACAAATGCCATGGCGCGTGCTGTGACCCATGGTGGGGTATCATCAATTACAGCGTCATAAAGAGTCCAGCCTCTGGAGAGGATGCCTTCCTGAATGAGCTTGTAAAGGGCATCCGTGTACGCGAGAAGAGAATAGTAAGTACCTACATTACAAAAGAGAGCCCGCCGCGTCCGCTCTTTATAAAACCTGAGAGCTATAACATCATAGTGCGGGAGATAAAGGCCGAGGGCGCCGCTTTGAGGCTGGATCTTATCCTCATGTTTGCTTTCAGATGTTCTTTTTTATCTAAAGACAAGACCTGCCTTATTCACCCCGTTGTCACGGATAGGCCTGATATACGCCCGCCGCAATGCGACAAACTCGGTACACCGGGGATAAAATCGGGACATGAGGGATACTGCCCTATCATATCCGTGGCCTCGGGCCTTGATGGCCCCGCGGCAATGTCCATAGAAGAGGCCATAGGCGCCGATAAAGAGACTACAAGGCGATATCTATCAGAGGGAGTGGCAGAAAAAGAAGATGCCGCAAAAAAGGTCCTGGCAAGGCTCCGCCTCTATTACCGCGAGCATCCCGAAACAAGACAGGCCCTGGGCAACATGAAAAAACCCGGCAGAAATGAACCATGCCACTGCGGAAGCGGTAAAAAATTCAAAAAATGCCACGGCGCCTAAGGCCTCCTTACTTTCTTTTGGAAAAAAGAAAGTAAGACAAAGAAAACCAATATGGGACCGGGTATCGCATCGTTGAATATGCGTAATACGCCCCGCAGGACATAACTATGAAAAAAAAGATACAATAGGAGGTGGGGAAGAGACCTTGAGGGTCTCTTCCCCAGTTGGAGAAACAAAGAGAATTCGTAAGAGCTATAATAAAATTATCACGGGACGAGATATGTGACGGCCAGAACAAAAAATACTATGGATAAAATGGCCACGTTCACTCCAAAACCAATGAGGACTACTACCTCATCAAAGTATTTCATTTTACCTGGCCCCACTCTTAAAACCAGAAACACTCTACAGCCACATCAATTACAGATACTATTATAGCGCGGCAAAATTAAAGGAGCATTAAAGGCCTCTCAGGGCCTCCTATACATATCACGGAGATAAGCAATGAGCCGAAAATACTGCAGACAAAAAAAGGCCCTCACCTTTAAGATGAGGGCCTTTTTTATTTTATTAGGCGATTCTACTGAGGGATTACGTTTACAGCTTTTGCGCCTTTCGCATCCTGAGCGATCTCAAACTCTACGGTCTGACCTTCTCTCAGTGTCTTAAAGCCCT
>CAYYUX010000096.1:4292-5919 GCA_964474975.1 uncultured Thermodesulfobacteriota bacterium | reverse complement strand
CCTCTTTGTTGTCCATGGTGACGACACGGGGCCTTGATATGGTCCTCAGCTGACCGTCCTGCTCTCCAGCCGAGAGGCGAAGGTCGAGGACCAGAGGGTTTTGCCCGGCCTTGCCGAGAATGAAACCAAGTGCGCCAAGAGTTCCCACAGACCCTGTTGCAGGAAGATTAACGGCAAAATTCTGAGCGCCGTTTCTCACCGCAAAAGCAGGATTGGTTCCGCTTGGCGGGGTCTGACCCGCAGTAGCGTCACTGCCGAAGATATTGGCATTCACGTTGCCGCCTGTCTGATAATCAACACCCCACTGAATACCGAGGTCCCGCGAAAAGCTACTCTCCGCCTCCACTATCCTGGCCTCTATCAAGACCTGCGGTATCGGAGTATCAAGCTGATGGACAAGATTCTGCGCCGCGCTGAGGCCCTTTTTTATATCCTTTATTATAAGAGTATTGGTGCGCTTTTCGCTTGTTACACTCCCTCTGTCAGAGAGAACGTTCTTGACGTGTTCCACAAGCTCCTCGGCCTTGGCGTAGTTTATGGGAACAAACTTTATACTCAAGGGTTCGAGCTTCTCGCTCGCCTTTACAGCCGCAAGGGCCGCGTCCCTCTCCTGACTTATCCTTGATGCCGGAGCAACTCTTATGACGTTGCCGATCCTGACCTTGTCAAGGCCCTTGGACTGAAGAATAATATCAAAGGCCTGATCCCAGGGAACATCGCGTAGCCTCAGAGATATGGTGCCGGTTACATCATCAGAGGCGATAATATTCAAATTGCTGACCTCGGCAAGAAGCCTAAGGATATCCGTTACACGGGCATCCATCATATCAAGGTCTATCTTTTTACCTGTATATTCATGGGGTTTGCCGAAGATTTCAACTTCGGTCTTTTTAGCGGTCTTTGCTGTTACGGCCTTGACCTGCGGGGCAAAAACAACATTCAGCGTCCCGTCAAGCTCCATAACACTGTGCGTAGCCACTGCAGAGAGGTCTACAAGCACACGTACGACAGCCGGATCCGTAGATCCCTGATAGGCGCTGATTGTAGATACCGGTGTTCCAAGTTCCGTGGCGTCAAGGGTGCGTACAAGGGCGCCGTCTATTACGGCGTCATTTATATCAAGGACGAGGGTCTTGCCATTCTTCGATTCTTTAATCGTGTAAACCGGGTTTGCCTTAGTCTCTATAGAAAGAAAACCCTTATCGCCTATCTTCTTGTAATCAATGTTCTTTACCCTGTTGCCTGCCACGACAGCAGGTGGCGCCATTTGGGTCTCATGCGGCGCCTCGACAACGGGGGAGAGGGGTTCAGCCGCAGTTGTCTGCGGGATATCTGTCTCTTTCATGGCGGCTTCGGCATCAGCAGCCGCCTCTTTCTCCGCCTTAGCCGCATCGGCTATCTCGGCATCGGCATCAGCTATCGCGGATGAGACTTCACTATCAGAGGCATCGGGGATTTTTTTCACATCTGCGGCGGCTACCACCGTGGCGGCTTCCGCAGGAGCCTTTTCAGTATTAACGGACGCGACTTCTTCCACAGCACCTGCCGCTGTATCTGCCACAGTACCTGCCACCACTGTTGCCGCGTCTCCCGAGGCGGCCACAGTACCTTCCGCAACTGTTGCCGC
>CAYYUX010000096.1:0-4192 GCA_964474975.1 uncultured Thermodesulfobacteriota bacterium | reverse complement strand
TCTATCCGCTGTCACGGCAACGGCATCCTCTGCCGCTACGGAGGCATCTTCAACTACACTGTCAACTCCTTCATCTACGGCTCTATCCGCTGTCACGGCAACGGCATCCTCTGCCGCTACGGAGGCATCTTCAACTGCGGCATCAACTCCTTCTCCCAGGGCAGTATCAGCCACTGCCGATACATCCTCTCCAGCCACAGCCACGTCTTCAGCGGCCATAGCGGTATCTTCCGCCATTGAGGCAACCTCGCCTGCATCAGAGGCAAGGTTGCCGCTATTACCAACTGAAGTATCGGCAGGGGTACTCTCGCTCTCCACTGCCGCCGGTGCCGGGCCAAAGGCTACTGTAAGATGATCGCCGGACTTTGTTACAACATAATGCGGTATCTCTTCAGCTACCAGATCAATAACAAAACGTACTTTATCGGGATGACTACCCACCCGCACAGTCTTAATATCCGTACTGTCAACCTTCAAGGCCTTAAGACCCGTCGTATTGGTAACGCCCCATACATCAAGAACCACCCTTGAGGGATCCGAAAGTTCAAAGGTGTTATATTTACCGATGGCTCCATCAGAGACTATTTCGATAACAACGTCTGCATCCTCTATAAAAGACTGCAAGTCTTTTATAGTGGTCGCAGGGTCCAGAGGCTCCGGCTGAGCCGCGGCATCTTGACTTGGATTATCGGCAAGGGCAACATCTTCCGAGGAAGCTACCACAACGGCATCATTGCCTTCATCGAGGGAGCCTTCAGGCATACCTGCGAGGGGATCATGCTTCAGGCGTATCAGCACACCATCCTCTGCGTTGCTCACCTCATGGTCAACGCCATCCTGCAACTCAAGTATAATTCGCCCTATCTTCTCCTTACCGCCGTAAGTTACGACATTTATAGTCTTAACAAATCGGTTATTGACCCTTATGGTATCAAGGACATCGTAAAGATTGGCATCGGGAAGGTCTATGACCAGCCGGGAGGGGCTCGTTAGGGTAAAGGCCGTGTACTCTGCCGTACGGTTTGTGGCAATGAGGATATTATCGCCCTCACCAAGGACATCTATTGAACTGACCTTTAATTCGCCGAGAGGTTTTTTCTTAACCAACGAACTCTGTTGCCCTGCATCATCTTGTTCAGAGGTATAAGCGGTATCAAGCCCCGTGGTGGCACACCCGTAGAAGACAAGGATCGCAAGGGTTGCCAGCAACGCCGACAAAGACTTCCTCGCATGTTTTTTATTGAATACAAAGGAACACATATGAACCTCCCTGTGCTACATTGGATAAAAATGATGAAAAGCAAAGAACTGATTTAAAATATCAGCCCTGCATTATCTTGCGGTGATACCGCCTTCTTCCTTTGTTAATATCTTGAGCCGCCTATCCTTAAACGATACTACGCGTCCGTTGTCGTCCCTTTCGTACTCCCTCACCTTCAGACCGCTCGTATCTATCTTGATTATCTTGCCGCCGTTCTGCCCCATGAGGTCACCGCGCCTGACTATATACCTCTTGCCATCAGGAGCATTCACGAGGGCAAAGGTACGGTCTCCGCTAAGCACTACGGCCATGACACGGAATAGCTCCAGGCTACAGCACTCAAGGGGGCCTTTAATCCTCTCGGCCTTCTTTCTTCCCCTGCGCACGATGATATAACTTAAAAAGGGATTGCGGCGGGGCCTTTCAAGACTTATCTTCTTGTGTTCGAGATGGACGTACTTATCTTTATCGGCGCCGGAAACAGCCACCTTCGGATGCGCCCTTCTCGGTATGAAGGTATCCGAATCATTGGAGCCGCATGCCACGACGAAAAGCGGCATGAGTAATACAAATAAAATTTTCATATAGCGGAAGGCCATTATTTTTTCTCCGCCTTGTCAAGCGCGCCGGGGATGAACCTGAATGTAGTGGCCACAAAATCGGCCTTCAGATCAGGCATGCGGTTCTTATGCCCCCTGGAGATGATATTCATTGATGTAAGATTGACTATACGCGGCAGATTACCTACCTTGACACTAAAATCAAAGAGGGATTCAAAACGGCCCTCAACTGACATATTTATCGGCAGGTCTGCATAGAAACCTTTGTTGATCTCACGCGAGGGCCTGAAGAGCAAAATCTTGAGACCGCTCTTTTTAGCGGCGTTGCTGACGGCGTCAATCAGATCCGGCAACTCTTTTTCATTAGGTAAGCGCGCCACTGCCTCGGCAAGCCTTGCCTCCATCTTCTTTTTTTCTTTACGGTACTTCGGAAGGTCGGAGGCCACTCGCCTGTTCTCATTAAGCCTCGCCGAGAGCCTCTGCATATCCCTTTTGAGACCACTTTTAGTCCTCAATGCCGGCCCCGTGAGGAACCAGTAAAACCCACCTGCGATTATAATATTTATAACCACAAGAAGGGCTATCTTCTTTGGAAGGGATAACTTTAATATGGATTCGAATTTGTCGCTAAGAGCCATATGCCTTATGCCTGCGTTTATTTTGAAAGATTTATAACAAACTTGACAACATCAGCGCCTGTCTCTTTTTCCGTTATCCTCTGCAGTACATCAAGCTCCACCGCGCCTACCTTGAGCTCCCTCTGCAGTCTTCTCATGTACTCGGCAACAACCTCGTCGTTATAGGCATAGCCATTCAGGGTAACCATGTTGCCATGATCCTTGAAGGCGGATAGCCATGCCTTTTGCGGTATGGCGTTGCTTACAGTCCTAAAAAGAGTAGTAGGCCCGGTACGGGCGGCCTCAAGGCTGTTTATCACCTTAAGTTTCTCCTCCACCACCTTCTTCTGCTGTTTTATCCTTGAGAGTTCGCCTACCTTTCTCTTAAGCTGAACAAGTTCGGCATTTCCTCTCTCAATATCGGCGTTAAGCCTCCCTACCTCGCTCCGCACGATAAAAAAGTAGATCAGAGAGAGGCTTATTACAAAGAGGGTAAGCAAGGCGGCGATGGTGAGCTGAAAACGTATGAATTCCTTTTTTTTAGCGGCCCTTACGGGCAGAAGATTTATGCGAATCATCTGTCTCCGGACCTCCTTGTGCCAAGGCCCACGCCAACTCCGAAAAAGTGAGCCAGCTCTTTAATCTCAGCGGCGGTCTTGTCCTTCACGGCAAGCTCTACGTTTCTGAAGGGATCGACAAAATCCACGGGTATGGAGGTCTTTTCCTGCATATGCTCCTTAAACCCCCTTATACTGGAGGCGCCGCCGGATATATATATTTTGTTAACATTGAGGTCGTGGCGGCCTGCAAGGAAAAAATCCAGCGAGCGTTTTACATCCATAACGAGATTGTTTGTCACAAGCTCGATAGCAGAAATCATCTCTGCCTCTCTTTCGGCCCCGCCGCCGCTTATCTTCATGGCCTCGGCATCGCTGAAACTTATGCCAAGCATGCGCTGAATCTCTTCGGTAAACTGATTGCCGCCCATGGGGATAGACCTTGTAAAGGCCGTAACGCCGTCTACTATAACGGTAAGGCTCGTTATGGACGCGCCTGCATTTACCACCGCTATCATCTCGCCTGAGACAACGGGATAATTTATCTCCATCATATTTTCGAGGGCAAAGGCGTCTACATCAATAACCACAGGGCTTAAGCCCGCCTCACGGAGAACTCTCGTATAATCGCTGATAACGTCCTTCTTGACAGCAACGAGCATTACGTCCATCTGCCCTCTGCTCTCTGTCTCGGAGCCGAGTATCTGAAAATCGAGGTTTACCTCTGTCACTGGAAAAGGTATATACTGCTCGGCCTCCCACTGTATGGACTCGGCAAGCTCATCTTCCGTGGCGGCCGGAAAGGTAACCTTTTTTATAATTACATAATGTCCCGTAAGGGCCGATACCGCCTGCTTTGTATTTATCTTATGTTCCTTCAGGATTTCCTTTATCGCATTGACTACGGCGAGGGAGTCTATAATGGAACCATCGACAATGGCCTCAGGCGGCAATTTCTTGATGCCTATCTTCTGTATCTGCCAGCTCTGCTTGCCCATAACCATCTGAATAAGCTTTATGGAGCTTGAGCCTATGTCAAGGGCAACGGTTTCTTTTGAACCGAAGATATGTGAAAGGGACAATGCCATTGCTTAGAGCCTCATGTCTTGAAGACCTTATCCTTATCGGATATGTTTAGCCCGAGGGCCTTTATTATCTTGCGCTTCGTATCGAGCCTGCAGGGAAAGCCCTTTTCAA
>CAYYUX010000095.1:0-6158 GCA_964474975.1 uncultured Thermodesulfobacteriota bacterium | reverse complement strand
CTGAACTATGATAGCATCGTTCAGGTGTATTTCAATATACAAGGATGGGTGAAGCAAAGCGCAACCCATCAAATGCGGTCCAAGGCCGACCACTATTCCAATTAAAATAATAAGGTAAACATGGACATACATTCAGGTCGTATTCTCATACTGGACTTCGGTTCTCAGTACACTCAGCTTATCGCGCGGCGTATCCGCGAGGCAAAGGTCTACTGCGAGATTCACCCATTCTCACGGGATATGGACTTTATAAGGCAATACCGCCCGGCCGGGATTATCCTTTCGGGCGGGCCGTCGAGCGTATATGGCAAAAAGGCCCCGCTTATTTCAAAAGAGGTCTTTGCTCTGGGCATACCCGTCCTCGGCATCTGTTACGGGCTTCAGCTTACGGCGCGCCTCCTTGGCGGTCTTGTGGAGAGGTCGGGCAAATCCGAGTACGGAGGCGCCGACCTAATCATAAATGACAGGACAGACCTCTTCAAGGGCATTCGAAAGAAGAAACTCCGCGTATGGATGAGTCATGGCGATAAGGTAAAGAAACTCCCAAAGGGCTTTGAGGCTATCGCCATGAGCGATAACTCCGCCTTTTCAACCATAAGAGATAAGAAAAAGAAGATCTACGGCGTTCAGTTTCACCCCGAGGTAGCGCACAGCGAGTCCGGCTCAAAGCTCATTAAAAATTTTCTATTTAATATCTGTAAAGTTAAGCCCCTCTGGACTATGAGCTCTTTTATAGATTCGAGCATAGAGGAGATTCGTGAAAAAGTAGGTAAGGACCGCGTAATCTGCGGCATTAGCGGCGGGGTGGATTCGTCAGTGACGGCTCTTCTTATACACAAGGCCATTGGAAGGCAATTAACGTGCATATTCGTTGATAACGGCCTCCTCCGCAAGGGTGAGGGCATGGCCGTCGCCAAGGCCCTCAGGAAAAACTTCAAGATGAACCTTAGGTGCGTGGACGCCACGGAGAGGTTCTTGAAATCTCTTCGTAACGTAGCCGATCCGGAGCGTAAACGTAAGCTCATAGGGCACGATTTTATAAGGGTATTTCAGCACGAGGCGCGCTCCATAAAAGACGCGGCATTCCTTGCTCAGGGTACGCTTTACCCCGATGTTATCGAGAGCGTCTCCACGCGCGGCCCATCTGCCACCATCAAGAGCCACCACAACGTCGGCGGGCTCCTTAAGAATATGAAATTAAAGCTCATCGAACCCCTTCGAGAGCTGTTTAAAGACGAGGTGAGGGAGCTTGGCAGGGAACTCGGCATGGCCCCGGAGATGGTAGACCGCCATCCCTTTCCCGGCCCCGGTCTTGCAATAAGAATTATCGGAAGTGTTACTCCCGATAGATGCGCTATCCTCCGTGAGGCCGATGCCATTGTCCTTGAGGAGATTCGCTCCGCCGGGTTGTATGATAAGGTATGGCAGTCCTTTGCCGTGCTTTTGCCCGTTAAGACAGTGGGCGTCATGGGAGATGAGCGTACCTATGAGAACACAGTGGCCGTACGCGCCGTGCAGAGCCTTGACGGCATGACAGCGGACTGGGCACGCCTGCCTTATGAGGCCCTTGAACGCATATCCACGAGGATAATAAACGAGGTAAGGGGTGTAAACAGGGTGGTTTATGATATTAGCTCAAAACCGCCGAGTACAATAGAATGGGAGTGAAGAGATGGTTGAGGACCTTAAGGGTAAAGAGACTTGGCGTATTTTCAGGATACTCAGTGAGTTTATCGAAGGCTTTGACGAGCTCTCCGATATAGGCCCTGCCATCTCCATATTCGGCTCCGCAAGGACAAAGCCTGATGATAAATTCTATTTAAAAACCGAGGAGATAGCCGGCAGACTCTCAGACGAAGGTTATACTATTATCACAGGCGGAGGCCCCGGTATCATGGAGGCCGCCAACAAGGGCGCCTATGAGAAAGGCGGCCTATCCGTGGGCCTTAACATCAACCTGCCCATGGAGCAGACTCCCAATAAATATCAGACACATTCCCTGAATTTCCGCTACTTTTTCGCCAGAAAGGTCATGTTCGTTAAATACGCAATGGGCTATATCTGCCTGCCCGGCGGCTTCGGCACCCTTGACGAGTTTTTCGAGGCACTTACCCTTATTCAGACTCATAAGATATTCCCCCTTCCAATAATACTTTTCTGTAGCGAGTACTGGAACCCCCTCCTTGATTTCATGCGGAATACCATGTTTAAATACAAGACAATAACCGCCGAGGATCTTGCCATCATAAAAGTAACAGATGATTCCGATGAGGTTATTGAGATTATAAATAGACACAAAAAGATAAAAGAGGAGTGCGTCAAGAAGGCGGCACAAAAAATCAAAGAGGGCCGTGCGCGGTCTCTTAAGGAGTGTTGAAGATGAGCGGACACGCGGGTCATGATGATGACCATGAAGAACTGAAAAAGATATCCATAATGCTTGAGGTAGACCAGATAGAGGCCCTGCAGGAGCTTGCCGAGGAGTACAAAAAAAAGCTCGGTCAGCGCTGGAGCATCAGCGCCATGGTACGAACGGCAGTAGGCGGTTTTTTGAGCAACATGGGCAAAATCTCCTGATACCGGGCAGATGGCTTTCAGTATAATCGGATTATGGGTGGTATTTTAAGCAACAAAATTAACCGTTGTATTTTATCCTGTGAGCCTTTCAGTGATTCAATGAACGATTATATCTAATCAAGAAAATTCATCTCTACAGTTAAGGGGTCGCGAGGGGAATTATATACAATTTCTTTACTTAACTATCTTAAATAAGGAGATTAAAATATGCTCTCGAACTTTATCACCGATGAAAAAAAGAGGGTTGATTCCGATAAAGATATTGACCTTGAGAGAAGAGATGAGCTTGTAGGTATTGCCTGCGCAAGGCTTGACGAGGGCTTTGAGAGATATCACTGGAAGGCCGATATCCACGGCATTACCATTGAGCTTATCACAAACTCCTTTCATCTGTACGATTTTTGGGTAGAAAACTGGTACCCCGCTTCAGGCGGACAGACGGCCAAGCCCCACGGGACGCTCTATGCTGTAATGGGAGTCGAGGGTGAGGAGCCGAGGGGCTATTATCACCACGATACAAAGACGGCTATCTTTATAAATACGGAGTATTACGGCCAGTGTAAGTCCTGGGCCCTCGGCATTGCCGCCGATATCCTTGAGACACAGCACGACGTACACTCCATTCACGGCTCATGTGCCGTCCTTGAGGGCAGGGGCGTTGTAATAATCGCGCCTACTGGCACGGGTAAAAGTACTCATACATGGGGGCTCATGCAACTGCCAGAGGGGCGTGTACACTCCGATGACTGGATATTCATCCATTACGGCGTCGATGGGGCCGTGGCCCATATATCCGAGAGAAAGTATTATCTCCGCACCGATATGGTCGATACCTTTCCTGAGCTTACTCCCATACTTGGCAGATGCAGGTGTGAGAATGTCGAGGCAGATGACTTTACCGCCTTTGGAAACTCACGCGCCATACTCGACCCCGAGTGGATAGGCGGGGCCGATAAATTCGTTACCGAGGCAAACGTTCACTCCGTCATACTTCTTCGCCGCGACAACGATTCTCCTGCCGAGGTCAAACTTACATCAGATGAGGCCATTAAGGTCCTTGAAGAGGGAAGGTATCAGGTCCTCTCAGGCGCGGGTGACAATGTCGGAGATTTTAGCTACGAGTCCTTTTACAATCCCTATCTTCTCGTAAAGAGGCCCGAGCGGCAGAAGGCATTCTTCCGCCGTCTTTTTCGTAGCGCTACCTGCCATATACTCAATACAGGTGTAGAAAGCGTTGGAGAGACACAGGCTCGAATACGGAGAATAATAAACGAGGCAAAAGAGGGGTAATGATAAAACGTGTTTCGTTGCTTCTCTCCCTTGTCTTTCTTATGACGGGTTGCCTTGTCCTTCATATGCCATCGGTAAGCCCTCTGAAGGAAAAGACCCTTAGCGGCACGGCCCGCGACAAGATACTTCTCATTGATATCTCCGGGGTCATAAGAGACAGAAGAAATAAAAATATTCTCGGCACTGAGACCTCGCGGCCAATGACGGCGCGGATTCAGGAAGAGCTCGATAAGGCCCGTGACGATAAAAAGGTAAAGGCCCTGATACTGCGAATAAACACCCCGGGCGGCCATGTCACCACGGCGGATATCATCTATCATGAGATAATGACCTTTAAAAAGGAGACGGGTATCCCCGTTGTAGCGGAGTTCATGGACATGGCCACATCAGGCGGTTATTATATCGGGGCGGCCGCAGATAAAATAGTAGCTCAGCCCACGACCATTACGGGTAGCATAGGTGTAGTTGCCTACAATGTGAACGCCACGGGCCTCCTTGACAAGATTGGCATCACTGACAGGACCATAAAGTCAGGGGATAAAAAAGACATGGCTTCTCCGCTCCGAGACATGTCGGCAGAAGAGCGCGAGATTCTCCAATCCATTATAGATGAGCTATATGAGCGTTTTTTAACGGTTGTATTTGATGGAAGACATGGCCTTATCAATAAGCAGGAGCTTCGGAAAATCAGTGATGGCCGTGTTTATACGGCCACGCAGGCCCTGAAGCTTAAACTCATCGACAGGATAGGCTACATGGAAGACGCCGTAAGCTACGCAAAGGAGCTTGCCAAAATAGATGATGCGAGGGTAGTGACCTATGCCGAGAGCGGGGTTTACAGGAATAATATCTATTCCGGCGCACCGGCGCTTTCTCCTACGACTCTTAATCTTATCAATATTGACACGTCTTTTATGAGCGGCGCCGGCATAAGCTTCATGTACCTCTGGAAGCCTTAAGTCAGGTGACTCTTTTGCTTCTGATAAGGCCTGTCGGCGTGGAGGTTCACTCCATTTAGGGGAAATTGCTTCTCATGGCTCGAGACATACCCGTAGGCAATGGCCGGCTTCTTGTTACCTTTGACAGGGACTACCGGATACGCGATTTTTATTTTCCCCACGTGGGTCAGGAAAATCACACCGGCACCGGTCCCTTTAGATTCGGTGTCTGGTCTAACGGACGCTTCCGTTGGGTACCTGATGGCTGGGATATTACCCTTGATTACCTTGACGATACAATGGTCACGGACGTAAGGCTAACCAATAAAGAGCTTGGCCTATCCATAACCTCCAACGACATTGTGGACTTCCATGAGAATATATTTCTGAGAAAACTTGTGGTGACAAATACTTCGAATGTAGAGGCCGAGGTAAGGCTTTTTTTTGCGCAGGACTTTCACATCTACGGCAATGATATCGGAGACACCGCCCTATTCCGCCCCGAGTCAGGCTCTATCGTCCATTATAAAGATAAACGGTATTTTCTTATAAATGTTTTCTCGGGGAATCGCTTCGGAGTTACCCGTTATGCCACGGGCCATAAGGAACACGCCCCTTATAAGGGCGCATGGAAGGACGCCGAAGACGGCAATCTAAGCAATAATCCTATCGCTCAGGGAAGTGTTGATTCCGTGGTTTCCATACCGCTCCGCATAGCCCCCGGAGCAAGCTCTACTTGCTTTTACTGGATATGCGCAGGTAAATCCATGGACGAGGTTACTGCCCTGAATACAAAGGTCATGGCCAAGACACCGGCCCGTATCCTGAAACGAACTCATGACTACTGGAAGTTATGGGCCGATAAAGAGAAGCTTAACTTTGAGCTTCTCCCAAAAGATGTATCCGATCTTTACCGCAGAAGCCTTCTTATCATGCGCACACAGATAGATGACAGCGGCAGTATCATCGCGGCCAACGACTCTGACAACCTCTCTTTCAACCGTGATACCTACAGCTATATGTGGCCCCGTGACGGCGCGCTCTCGGCCTATGCCCTCGACATGGCAGGTTATCCTGAGATTACCAAGTCTTTTTTCGCGCTTTCGGCGAGGTTAATCGAGAAGGACGGGTTTTTTCTCCATAAATATAATCCCTCGGGCACGCCTGCGAGCTCGTGGCATCCATGGCTCTATGAAGGCAAACCTCAGCTTCCCATTCAGGAAGACGAGACGGCCCTTGTCATCTGGGCGCTCTGGGAGCATTACCTCCGATATAAAGACATTGAGTTCATAAAACCTCTCTACAGGCCTCTAATAAAAAATGCAGGCGATATGATGATGAGGTTCAGGGACC
>CAYYUX010000094.1:0-6286 GCA_964474975.1 uncultured Thermodesulfobacteriota bacterium | reverse complement strand
TCTCCGGCTTCATCAGCAGTACAGCCACAATAGGAGACCTCCTGAGGTCTGACAACACCACATCCAACAATGTTGAGTGTTCCAGCTGTCATGACCCGCACTTCAGCAACGGCAGTTACCCTGAGTACAGCAGGGATTCAAACAACGTCTTCAACGGCCTGAACACGGCTGATGGAGTGTTCCTGAGAAGAGTCGGCGGCAACATGGGCTCCGGCGTCTGCAGGACCTGTCACAACAAGTAAGTATCATCGCCGCATAAACAAAGAAAAGAGGGCCGGTCTTCCGGCCCTCTTTTCTTTTACAACAAGAGCCCTTAAGGGCAATACAGCACCCTCTCTTTGACATGTCTGCAAGGTACGCTATACTTCGATATAGGAAAAGACTTTTAAAGAGGAGGTCTATCATGAAAGTTTTAAGCTCAAAACACTCTATTTTCAAGCTTACTGCCGCAGTAGCGTTCTTCGTTGCAACGGCCTTGTGGTACAGCGGCCCGGGTACGCCGGTGGCATCAGGGGCAGTTGAAGCTGGCTCGGGCAAAGCCGTGGTTATAACAGACCCCGCCGACGGCGCTGTTATTCACGGTAGCTCCGTGGATGTTATCTTTGAACTTCGCAACAAAGGCGCAAGAGGCGACCATGTTCATCTTTATCTTGACGGGAGGCTCGTAAAACCCCTCCATGGACGCAAGGTTGCATATACCATCAACGGGCTGAGAAGAGGTCATCACAGCATCACCATACGGCTTGCCACAAAGGGCCACAGATTACTTGAGCCTCAGGATTCCGTCACCGTTGAGGTAAGATAGGACGGAGTGCGAAACAAAGGTAAGTGCAACTCGTAAGTAGAGTCCTGCGTGTGCGGATTCGTCTCACTTTCCGGCCTTGCCGGAGGGTTGCATTGTATAGCCGATATCAAAGACCTCGTGGCACGAAGGGCAGATAAAGAGCCATTTGATTGTACGGCCCTCTTTTTTAAACATGGAATGGAAGCCGTCTTTGTATCCGCAGGAAGGACAAACCTTGAACTCATCACCTGCGTCCACCTTGTTTATCTTATAATCCATATCATCTTATCTCCCTAACATACCGCAATGATATGTTTTTTTAGTGCATGCCAACTCAACACGCCTGTATCACATATCCATATATCCATACCTCTTCCACCTGTAGGGAGGGTCAAGTATGGTGCCTGGTTTTTTAACATCTTCAAGTAGGCGCAGGGCCTTTTTAACGATAAAGGTTTGCTCCTTGGCCTTGAAGGGCTCGCCCACGGGGTGACCGAGGGGCCACTTCAAAAACATGGCCCTCGGGGCCTTAACATCCTCAGTGAATTTTCTTACGATGGTTATGGAGGCCGTCGGTATGCCGCGGGCCTCTATCTCTCTCTGTATCAGCCCCACGGACCGATTGCAGATACCTCACCCGGGGGTGAGAAGCACTGCGTCTACGGCGTCTTTTCTGAGCCTCTCGGCGACCTCTGGGGCCGTTTTTTTCATAAGGGTCTTAACATGGGGGCCGACGATGTGCCCCATGAAGCCGTAGTGCACAGGGGCGGCCTCTTTAATAAAACCGCTATCCGCAAGCTCTCTTAGCCGCGTAATGGGAAAAACGACGTTTATGTCTCTGTCGGCGTCCTTGTGGTCGTAGTAGTCATGGGTAATAGTGAACTCTTCCATGGGAGTATCAAGGGGAATAGCCCTAAATCCGGGGTCGCCGTCGGGATCTTTCATATTAAAAGGCTCCTGCCCCTTCAGATGCACACCGGCCGTTGTGACAAGGGCCACCCTTGAATTTGAGAGCCCCTTGACGAAAGGCGTCCAGGGAACTCCGTCCACCATAACGGCGCCATGGACCGCGGCATATTTCTCAAGGTTGAAGATACGGGGAAACCTCGTTATAAGAACAGCCATTACTCTATTTTTAATCCTGCCCATCTTCGCTCCCTTGCGTCTTAACTGCGCCATACTGATAATATAACCCTCATTTGTCCCTTAGTCCAGCGGCGCGCATTATGAAAAATTTTGGATTGTATACCGCCTCCTCTTATGTTAATCTGAAAAGATGATAAAAAGGAGGCCCGCTCCATAATGTCCGATAGGTTCAGGATAGACAGCCATAAGCTCATGTATCACCCCGAGAGGGTCGGCAAGTGGTTAAATGGCGAAGATATTTACCCCATTTATGTTGAAATTTCCCCTTCGGGAGCCTGTAATCATCGGTGTACATATTGCGCCCTTGATTACATGGGTTATCAGCACCGCTTTCTTGACACTCCCATACTGAAAAAACGCCTTAGCGAAATGGGCCGCCTTGGCGTTAAATCCGTCATGTACGCCGGCGAGGGCGAACCCTTTTTACATAAAGACATCGCCTCCATTATCAACCATACGGTAAAGGCCGGCATAGACGTCGCCATAACAAGCAACGGCGTCCTCTTCACGGAAAAAATCGCCCGTGCCGCCCTCGCCTCAATCACATGGATAAAGATAAGCATTAACGGAGCCACAAAAGAGACCTACGCCAAGACGCACAGAACAGGCGAAGAGGACTTTGCAAGGGTTATCGAGAACATCTCCGGGGCCGTAAAGCTACGCGCCGCAGAGGGCCTTGATACGGCCATAGGCATGCAGATAATACTCCTTCCCGAGAACGTAAACGAGATTGTCCCGCTCGCGAAGATAGCCCGTGACATCGGCGTTGATTACCTTGTTATAAAACCATACTCACAGCATTTGAAATCCATAACAACACAGTACGAAGGCGTTAAATACAACGACTTCTATCACCTCGCCGATGAGCTTAAGGCCATCTCCACAGACACCTTCACGACGATATTCCGTATAAATACCATGAAAAAGCTCGAAGAAGAGGAGCGCGGCTACACCCGTTGTCTCGCCCTGCCCTTCTGGGCCTATATCGACTCCGGCGCCGGGCTCTGGGGCTGTAGCGCTTACTTGAGCGACGAACGCTTCTCCTTCGGAAACCTCATGGAGCATAGTTTCGAGGAGATATGGAAGGGTGAAAAACGTAAAAAAACCATGGAGTTTGTCCGTAACGAGCTAGATACCTCGGAGTGCCGGGTAAACTGCCGGATGGACTCAATCAACAGATTCCTCCGTGACCAGTTATCCCCCCCATCACACGTAAACTTCATCTGAGGTGGAAAGTGGGCGGATATATGGGGCGTAATCGGGTAATGGCCAAGGCGCAAAGTGGTACAATAGGGCAAATAGACAAATCGCGTGAGTACGGGGAGTAATTTACGCAAGATAACCCGGGCTACACGCATAATTTTTTTTGCAACCCAAGTACGTAAATAAAAAAATATGACAATATCAGAAGACTCCCTTAAAAGGATCCCGGAAAAAACCCTTCTTGAGTTATACTCCACCATGCTCAGGATAAGGATGTTCGAAGAAAAGATAGTGGAGCTTTATCCCGAGCAGGAGATGAAGTGTCCCGTCCACCTCTGTATAGGGCAAGAAGCCATAGCCACCGGCGTATGCCAGGCTCTCAACCTCGATGATTACATCTTCTCAAACCACCGCGGCCACGGCCATTGCCTTGCAAAAGGGGCGTCCATGAAGTCCCTCTTCGCTGAGTTTTACGGCCGCTCCACAGGGTGTAGCCGCGGCAAAGGCGGCTCCATGCACATTATCGACAAGTCCAAGGGCATTCTCGGCACATCTGCCATAGTCGGCGGCGGCATCCCCATGGGAGTGGGCACGGCCCTTGCCTCGCGCATTAAGGGAGACGGCAAGGTCTCAATCATATTCTTCGGCGACGGTGCATACGACGAGGGAGTATTTTACGAATCTTTCAACTTCGCCACTCTGAAGAAACTCCCAGTTGTCTTTGTCTGCGAGAATAACTTCTACGCAACAAACTCTCATCAGTCATCACGCCAGTCCTCATGCGAGATAGCGAGATCGGCGGCGGCCTTTGGCGCCCCGGGAATATGCCTCGACGGCAATAACGTCATAGAGATATACAACGTAGCCCTCGAGGCCATAAGTAACGCCCGCTCAGGTGGCGGGCCGAGCCTTATCGAGGCCAAGACATACCGATGGAAGGGGCATGTGGGCCCTGAAGTGGATTATGAGAAAGGCGCCCGCACCAAAGACGAACTCCTCTACTGGATGGGTAGATGCCCGCTAAAAAACTACGAGAAAGTCCTTCGAAACTCCGGAATTATAGCCGAGACAGTGCTTGATGCAATACCCCAGACCATATTAACGGAACTCAGTGAGGCAGTCGCTTTTGCATTGGAAAGCCCCTACCCCGAACCAAAGGACCTCTATGAGGACCTTTACAGGATAAATTGAGAGATGCCCTGGACAAAGATAGCGGCAGATAAAAAAGGCGCCCATAAAACAAGCGGCTCACACCTTCGCGAGGGTTCATACCGCGAGGCCATACTTGAGGCCACCAGGGGATGTATGGAGTCCGATAAGGACGTCTTCGTGCTCGGAGAAGGCGTAGACGACACAGGCGGCGTCTTCGGCACGACAAAGGGCCTCATTGACTGCTTCGGCGCCGAGCGCGTCATTGATACGCCCCTTGCCGAGAACGGCGTAACAGGCATCGCCATCGGCGCCGCCCTTGCCGGAATGAGACCCCTTCTTGTCCATATGAGGGTAGATTTTCTTCCCCTATCCCTTGATCAAATTGCAAACCACGCGGCTAAATGGTCATATATGTTCGGCGGAAAGGTCTCCGTGCCCATAACCATACGCGCTATAACTGGACGTGGCTGGGGCTCGGCGGCTCAGCACTCACAGAGCCTGCAGGCCATATTCGCCCATTTCCCCGGCCTTAAGGTAGTAATGCCCGCCTCGCCTTATGATGCCAAAGGTCTGCTTATCTCCAGCATATACGATAATAACCCCGTCCTCTACCTTGAGCATCGCTGGCTCTACGATACTCGAGGGCCCCTGCCCGAGGATATGTACAGAGTCCCCCTCGGTAAGTCCGCTACACTGCGCGAGGGAGCCGATGTAACCATCGTCGCCATCTCACAGATGGTAGGCATGGCCATGGAGGCGGCAGAGATCCTTGAAAAAGAAAACATTGAGTGCGAGGTCATTGATCTACGCTCCATAAAACCACTTGATACAAATTCTATACGCCGCTCCGTTCAAAAAACGGGCCGCCTTGTCGTTGCTGATACGGCGTGGAAGGAATTCGGCGTAAGCGCAGAGATTCTTGCGCTAATACTCGAAGACCCCGAGAGCTTCCGGGCCCTTAAGTCCCCTGCCGCCCGGGTAACGCTTCCAGATGTGCCAACGCCCGCGAGCCCGGCCCTTGAAGAAGTCTTCTATCCCGGCCCGAAAGACATTATCAGCGCCGTTAAAAAGACACTTTAAGAGGAATCATGGTTTCTGAACAACCAAGCATATCCATAATAGTACCTTGCTACAACGAGGGAAAAAACATCGCAGGCACAGTAGAGAGTATCAAAAAGAGCCTTGACGCCGCAGGGGGCTTCTCCTCTGCGGAGATACTCATATTCAACGACAAAAGCACTGACGACACAGGCGCCGTTGCAGAGGCCCTTGCCAAAGAGCACAAAGAAATACGGGTAATCCACAACGAGCGGAATATGGGTTTTGGCTACAACTACACCGAGGGAGTGAGGCTTGCCGAAAAAGACTACATCCTCATGATACCGGGAGACAACGAGATACCATCAGACGCCATTACAAGTATTTTATCCAACGTAGGACGCGCCGATATCATCATCCCCTATACGATAAACCCCGAGGTAAGGCCCCTGGCGCGGCAAGTTATCTCAAGGGCCTTTGTAATCCTCTTCAATACGCTCTTCGCGCTGTCTCTGCGATACTACAACGGCCCATGCGTCATAAAGGCGGGGCTCCTTAAAAAAGTCCCCATGACCACACACGGATTCGCCTACATGGCGGCCATACTCGTAAGGCTTATAAAGAGCGGCGCGACCTTTACAGAGATACCCATGTCCATCCAATACAGGGCTGAAGGTGATTCCAAGGCCCTGCGGCCAAGAAACATCATAAGCGTCTTAGCAACTATATTTAAACTCTTCATGGAGGTCCGCTTTACGGACAGCGCCAGATATAACGCGACTCCCAAAGCGGTTAAATAGGCCCTTTCGGCCAAAGGACAGAGAGCCAATTGAAGATACTCTTTATCATCAAAGACGTGGAATACATCGACCCCATGGGCATCATGCTCTTATCGGCCCTTGCCAAGGAACGCGGTCACACAACAGACCTCGCCGTCCTCTCAGACGGCAACCTTGAAGATAA
>CAYYUX010000093.1:0-6288 GCA_964474975.1 uncultured Thermodesulfobacteriota bacterium | reverse complement strand
TGCGACGCTACTGTGTAAGCCTCAATTCGGTTTTTATCATCAAATAGGGGCCGGATAAGACCGCACGGGTATGCAGAACGAACAGAAACTTATGTAGTTTTTAAGCAAGAGCGCTATTTTCCGAAGATGGCATGGATGGAGAGTTCCACCATTGTTTTGAGGGGACCGATGAAATCCGATAGAAGAAAAAGGCTTATCACGAGCCCTACGCCACCGAGGGCTGATACGATGAAGAGATATGTACTTAGTTTGTCTGTAGGACGTCCCCTGCCAGTTTTATCCAAGAGTGCTCCTTACCTCTTTTTCATGTAGATTGATTTGAGTCATGACCATGTAAGAGGTAAAATCTTTTTTTAAGATTCGACTGGTCAGACAAAGGGAGTGATAGTAAAATCCCTTATATAATACCATATTTTGTCTGTTAAGATTATAAAAAAAGGGTCACACGCTTTAACTGTGAAGGCGTGACCCTTTATGATTGAGATTCTTCAAGTAGTAAAGGACGATGATCAGTGAATGACCAGCACGGGGCAGGGGGCTACCCTGAGCATTTTATTAGTATGGCTACCAAGGATTTTTTCGCCTAATCCGCCCTTTCCGCCAAGCCCCATTACTATGAGGTCGGCGTTGTTATCCGCCGCATATTTAGCAACCTGCGCAGTAGGCCCGCCTTCAAGGATGACTGTCTCTACCTTAATGCCCTTATCGGATCCCATGGAGACAAGCTCGTCCAGTATACCCTGGGCCTTTGCGTGCGCCTTTGTTTCGATAGCTGACCATACGTTGTCCGTTGGTACTATAAGGCCACCTGCAATGTTTATGACCTTTATACCGATGACTTCCGCGCCCTGCTCTTTTGCTATATCAAGGGCCTTTGATGCGGCTCGTTTACAGGGTTCAGAGCCGTCGAAGGGGATTATTACCTTGCTGAATATTGCCATCTTTTAAGCCTCCGTATATTATGGCAGGGGCAGAACGGTCAACGCATTTTGCCCCTGCCTCTATTGACTCAGTGCTTACCGGGGAAACCGCCTGAACCGGTAAAGGCCATATATAGTGAGTAACCGCATACTGCTATGGCTATCGCCATCTGAAGATATAGGACAAAGACGCCATATTTATACCACGGTTCGTATGTGACATGATCACCATGTTTTGCTGCGGACATGAGTAACCTCCTTTAAGATATTGCAAGACAATTTATCTGCCAAGCCACGATTGCTTGCTTCCAAATCCATATTCCTCCGGATGTGTATCATTATGCATTGTAAATAAATAAAGGAGGATAAACGGTATAAATACGAATATGGCTACATAGGCGTAACCCATGTGGATGTTCTTGGAAAATCCATAGATAAGCGGATATACAACTCCGCCGAGACACGATACGCCGCCTATGAAGCCGGTGGCCGTGCCTGGACGTTCTTTGAACATAAGCGGCACTATCGCGAATGTTCCGCCTGTGCCGAAGCTGATAGTGATGCCGAATATGGCAAGACAGAGTACGCTCAATGTTACCTGCCCGGAAAGTCCGGCAATGGTGAGCATAATCATCATAGTGGCTATCGCCATAAGTGCGAAGAGCAGCCAGTGTACCCTGGGGGAGTATGGGAGCGCCTTGGAGAGTATTGGGAAGGGCATCCAGCCCTTTCTCTGCCATAGGTCTGACATATACCCGGAGAACGGTCTGAAGAGTGAGGCGTTGAAGGATTGGACGGCCCCGAATGTTCCGGCGGCTATCTGAACCTGTCTAACGCCTGAAAAGCCGAGCTTGTGAATGGCATCGGCAAAACCATGGGAATAGTACCCCGGAAGCCAGGCGTTCATGCCTATCTCAAGGCCGAAACTCATGGCGTATGCGAACATAAGGGATATGGCGGTGAAGCGTGTCCAGACAAAGGCCGTGTCCCTGAGTGTGGCCGTGCCTTTTGCCATGGCCGCCTGCTCTGCGTTTTTTGCGGCAACGCCCCTTATAAGGCACCATGTTGCGATGACTAGTGCTACTATACCGAGATGTAGAAAGGCGTGAGAAAAATCAAGTCCGTATATCCTTGGCAGCATTAGCGCTCCCACTCCAGCTCCCACGTTGCCTGTACCGGCGTATAAGCCTTCGGCGGTGCCCATCTCCTCTTCTTCGAACCACTGCGCCACGTGTTGAATGCCTATGACAAAGGCGATGCCCGCGGCGGCGACTACGACGCGTTCCACGAAGATAGTCTTGTAGTCAGTGGCGAATGAGGAAGCGATGCTCATTGCTCCTGTAATATAGAGGACAATGGCAAAGGCCTTTGGCGCGCCGAATCTGTCGGCCATCCAGCCTGCCAGTGGTCTGAGTATGGGAGCCGACCATATTGCGGAGCTGGCAAGAATTCCCATCTGTCCTATGGAGAGGTGGAACTTGGCCGCGATGCTGGGGCTGAAGGCCGCTGTGGCGAACCACATAAGAAAGCACCAGAAAAAGGCGACGGCCGCAATTATCAGCTGCTCAACCTTGTGCGTTCTGATATTACTCATCTATGCTCAACCTCCTTAGTACTGTGATTAATCTTTAGTTGGGGCGTTTAGACAATACGTTTATGAGTTAACGTGGCTCTCATGAAAGAAAGGCCTTGTTGCCACGCGGACAGAGTGGTCGTTTCTTTACAATGATGGCGGCCACTATGTATTGTTGAAGCGAAACTCTATGAATAAGTCGGTTTCACCTCCTTTTTTTGTATTTTTTATTGTGTGGATATGTTGACGTCAAGTCTTAAGCGAACGGCCTCTGTAGTTATGCTACAAGTTCTCAGCCGTACACACAGATTCTCTTATCTCAAGCCGACGCATTGTGTCATGCGAGTCTTATGTTTTATTGATCGCAGATCTTGCAGATAAATTGTGCGCGCACATAATAATAAATACTCCGCCATCTCTCACATTAGGAGCCTTTTGTCGGTGTATCTATTTTTTCAATATCTTATCTCTTGCCTTAGTACTTTTATTTTAAGCACGCGAGGGTCGAGAGAATTTGCATTACGGGAACATTAATCTTCTATCACAAATCAAAAAAAAATCAACTCTTTTTTTGAAATAAGGTGTAATAACTTGATGTTTTCTGGTGTTTTGCGTCTTTTATAACCAAAAAGTTACACTTGTGATAATTTTCCTGAGAGTCTGTTGAAGAGGGATTCCTATTCACGACTTGAGCTTTTTTTTTGCAACAAAGACCCTTTCTATCCTGGAAAGGTCTTTTTTTATACAGATGTTTTCATATAAACCTGTAGAGCGGGCAAGCTCCCTTGTTTTTTCCGCCTGTCCCATGCCGAGTTCAAGGAGAAGGTATCCGCCGGGCTTTAATAGAACAGCGGAATCTTTGATAAGCCTTTTAATGTAATCGAGTCCATCGGGGCCGCCGTATAAGGCAAGGCCCGGCTCATAGAGCCTTATCTCCGGGGCAAGCCCATCCATATCAAGGGCCTTTATATATGGGGGGTTTGCAACGATAAGGTCAAAGGCGGCTCTGACTTTGAAGGGGCGCAGAAGGTCGCCGCGTAAAAAGTTTATTTTGTCGGCTACGTTGTTTAGTGCTGCGTTTTCGCGTGCAGTCTTAATGGCATCGGCGCTTATATCGATGGCCGCGATCTTTACGGCGCGAAATTCACCGGCAATGGCCACGCTTACGCACCCTGAGCCTGTGCATGGCTCCAGGACACGTTGCTTCCCAACCCCTTTATTGAGTATAGATAGGGCCTCTTCAACGAGAATCTCCGTCTCAGGCCTCGGTATAAGCACGGCCTTAGAGACCTTAATGATAAATCCCCGAAAGTCTGTAAAGCCCGTGATATAGGCAAGAGGCTCCCTTTTTTTTCTCCTCTTGAGTATCTCGTCGAGCCTTTTCCGTTCCTTTTTATCAAGCTTTTGGAGAGGATTCATGAACAGCTCGAACCTCTTCATGCCGAGAGCCCCGGCAACTATCCACTCTGCCTCAATACAGGCCTCGCCTGTGCCTGCCTCGCGAAGATCGCGTTCAGCAAGTTGTATCGCGTCCTTTACTGTAAGTTCATCTTTGTTCATCTCTATTTTTTGCCGGAGTTCAAGACCTGTTTTTTTTTTTTTTGAGTTTAAGGGAGATGGAGTTAATGCAGTATCTCTTGCCTTCCGGTCCCGGGCCGTCATCAAAGACGTGTCCGAGGTGCGCTCCGCAGACAGCGCAGAGGGCCTCAGTCCTCGTCATATTATGGCTATTGTCAGGGACGGTCTCGACGTTTGCTCTCATTGCCGCTCTCGTAAAGCTCGGCCATCCGGAGCCGGAATCAAACTTCGCATCAGAGTCGAAAAGCAAGGCCCCGCAGGCGGCGCACTCGTAGCGCCCCTCTGTCCTGCAACCGTGGTATCTCCCGGTAAATGCCTTTTCAGTACCCTTGAGCCGCATTACCGCGAACTCCTCGGGAGATAGAATTTCACTCCACTCTTCTTCTGTTTTCCGGATTTTTTTCATCTGCCGCCTCTTTTTTTTTGCCTCAGGGTTAAGGTGGCCTACCCTTTCGGCGATAAGTAGTAGAGAGCGTCTGCCCTTGTGAGCGCCTCTAAGGTTTTGCCTCCATGGCGAGGTGCTGTTATAGATTCTTATATATCAATGGGAGGACGCATTGTTGTCAAGGGTATCGCGATATTTTATTACATATTTTGCCTGCCTCGTCATTATCTCAGGCGCCGTTGTCTTTTTAATATACATCAAGGAGAGGGATGCGGAGAAGAAAATATTGTATGCCCATGAAAGGGATCTCGCAGTCACGGAGAAAGACGCGCTCTGGACGGAGTTTTATGATGTTATCTCAGACCTGCATTTCGTATCTACGTTGCATGAGGTCAATGTCTTTATGCACGATTCCGCCCTCGGCGCAGACCTTGTCACAGACCTATCCACATATTGTCTTAGTAAGCCTTACTGCGATCATATTCGCATTATTGATCATAATGGCATGGAGCGTCTGAGGATAGCATCAAAAGACGGCCATGTTATCGTTACCCCGGAGGTTGGCCTTCAGGATAAATCAGGACGTTATTACTTTAAAAAAAGCATTGGACTCGGCCCCGGGAAGGTATATATCTCACCCATGGACCTTAACATGGAACACGGTCGAGTTGAGTTTCCCATAAAGCCCGTTGTGCGTCTGGGTATGTCTTTATTCGACGGATCCGGCCATAAAACAGGGATAATGATAATCAGCTACAGGGCTAATCTGGCCCTGCAGAGGTTTAAAAAGATATCATCTGGCAGTAAGGGTACTATGATGCTCCTTAACACCGATGGCTACTATCTCTACGGGGCAAAACCAGGCTCGGAATGGGGCTTTATGTTTAATGATGGAAAAGACAATACCTTTGAAAATGATTTTCCGGGGGTATGGAAGAGAATCAAAAATTCCAAAAGCGGTCAGTTTGTAAAGGATGGCGCCCTTTATACAGTTACTACAGTATACCCCCTGCAGTGGAGCATCTCAGGTAGGCCGAAACCAGGCTCAGGGGATAAGAGACTGCAATCTGATGAAGATGTCGATTACAGATGGAAAATAGTCTCACGCGTGAAAATGGGGGTGTTTTTTACTGCCAGAGAGACTCATAGATTCATATTACTCTATGGGATCTTGTTGCTGGTCATAACTGTCGTGGCTTATCTGATAGCCAAGAACAAGGCCCATAAAGAGACCCTCGAGAGTCAGATTCTTGAAAAAGAGCACAGGTACAGAAAGGTTCACGAGATGGCCTTTGACGGGATAATACTTGCCGACCAAAGCGGCATGATTATAGACGCCAACAGGAGCGCCGATGAGATATTCGGCTATGAGCTTCAGGGCGGGCTTACCGGCCATAACCTTGTGGATATTATACCAGAGGAGCTGAGAGAGGCCCACAACCGCGGTTTTGGTCGTTTTGTGAGAACCGGTGAGAAAAACGTTCATGGCAGTGTGGTGGAGGTAATGGGGCTGAGGAATGATGACACGGTCTTTCCCATGGAGCTTATTATCAACAGCTTCAAGAGCGGCGGCCAGACGCTTATTACAGGGACTATACGGGATATAACAAATAGAAAGAAAGCTGAAGTTGAACTGAGGCTCATGAACAGCGACCTTATCAAGAAGCAGGAAGACCTTGACAAGGCGCGCATAGCCGCAGAAGAGGCCAATAGCGCCAAGAGCGCCTTTCTTGCCAATATGAGCCATGAGATACGCACGCCAATGAACGGCGTCATCGGCATGACCGGGCTTCTCCTCGGCACGGCGCTTACGATAGAGCAGAGAGAATACG
>CAYYUX010000092.1:0-6365 GCA_964474975.1 uncultured Thermodesulfobacteriota bacterium | reverse complement strand
TTTTTCTCGGCTTGCGCCATCTCTTTGATGGCCTCTATGTGCCTGATAATGCTTAACATCGCCTCTTCATGGGGCGTCGGTGGCGTCCAGGGCCGGGGGCTCATGGCAATGGCAAAACGGGCTATTACAGAGGCATCAACACCGTCGGTCTTTGTGCGTATGAGCTCGGCCTTTGCAAACGAGTGCACCTGCGCAGGGTTAACAACGCTTACGATTATACCGGCCTGTCCGTTAAAAAACTTTGCGAGAGCGAGATAATAAACGCTTGTGGCTTCCATTACAATATGTATCTCATAAGGTTTAAAGGGTTTACTGAATTTTCTCAGCCACTTTATGGCGATCTTAAAACCGGAAGTGGTGTTCTTAAAAGTCGTGGGGCTTGATAAGGGCTTACCGTCGTGGTCAAGCAGTGAAAAAACAGCGGTGTCTTTGGCGATATCTATGCCGCAACAGAGATGGTTCATAGGGCCTCCTTGTAGTTGTTTCGGGGAGAAAGCACCGCTCCGTACCGCCATGACTACCTTGTGCATGCAGGCTCTTTGGCCTAAGAATACCGTTCGTCATTTGTAGCGGCGGGAACGGGGACCTATCTACATTACAGGCTCATAAAGGCCTAAGGATGGGTTCGGTCTCTTCCTTCCCGTACCTGAACTATGATAGCATCGTTCAGGTGTATTTCAATATACAAGGTTGGGTAGAGGTACGAAACCCAACTTTTTTTAATGAATGATGACCACCTGTCCAATTGTTGGGTTTCACTAACGTTCTACCCAACCTACAAAAACTATAAGAATAGATAATTTTTTGGCGGGCAGTGCCCACCCTACAAGAGTAAAAAATCACCTCGCCCGCTCGATATACTTACCCTCTACCGTATCAACCCTGATGACCTCGCCCTCCTCGACAAAGGGCGGAACATTGACGACAAGGCCTGTCTCAAGTGTGGCGGGTTTTGGCGATGACGTGGCAGTTGCGCCTTTGAGGTTGGGGGCCGTCTCCACTATCTTCATCTCCACTACCTTGGGCGGAAGCACGCCCACGGGTGTGCCCTCATAGACCTCTACGGAGAATTTTACATTGGGGAGAAGATAATAGGTAAAGTCCCCGAGTATCTCGTTGGAGAGGGTCATCTGTTCGTAGTTTTCCGTGTTCATGAAGTAGTGCTCGTCACCGGTGCTGTAGAGGTACTCCATCTCGTGCGTTTCAAGGTGGGCTTTTTCAAGCTTCTCATCAGAGCGGAAGCGGTTCTCAACGTTGCCGTTTGAGCGGAGGTTTTTGAGCTTTGCCTGTACCATGCCCATGCCGCGCCCCGTTGTGACGTGGTGCGTGGAGACAACCCTGTGGAGTTCATTCTTGTAGATAACTGTCATGCCGACCTTCAACTGTGTGGCTGGTATCATTGTTTGATTATTCCTTTCTCTGTTTATTTACCTTTGTTGGGTTTCGCTATGCTCTACCCAATCTACGAATTTTTTAAAAAATCATCGCGGGGCGCATGGAGCATCTTCTGTGGCAATAAACTCCGCCCCCATATCGGTTTTCTTTGCCAAGCTTTCTTTTTTCTAAAAGAAAGCGGAAGGTCTTTTCCGTGTATTGGTTTTTCTTTTTAAAAGAAAAACCAATACTCACCCCACCCACTTAGAAACATGCTCAGCGGAGCCCGCGCCGCGGAGTTTTTCAAAGAGCAGGTCGAACTTTGCCTCAAGCTCCGTGGTTATGGCCTTTTTCGCCGCGGAGTCCATCTGCCACATCTGCTTTTTAAAGGGGCCAAAGCCTTTTTTCCTTGTCTTGTAATAGAACTGCTCGTCTGTCATGCCCTCTTTTTTCTCTCCGCCGAGGTTGTCGTGAAGCCATGCGTAGACCTCTTTTTTAAGCTCCGCCGGAAAGGCGTCGCTGTCATAGGTGATGTTCTGAAAACCCGTGGCAAGGTGTACCTCTGCGGCCCCTTTTTCAGGAAACATGTGAAAGGCGTCGTCGGGCAGGGTGCTTGCGCCGTGCTGAACCACGCCGCAGAGCCCGTACTCTCTTGCGACCTTTCCGAGGCGCTCGATGGTATCAAAATCAACCTTTACCTTTGCGATGCTTCCGTCGGGCAGGACAACGCCGCCGTGAGACGTGCCTGTCTGTATGCTTATCTTGCTGATGCCCTTCTTGCCTTCTCCAAGTGTTGAGTTAAAGCCTTCCATATAGGCGCGGAGCTCTTCTTCCGTGGAGTTTTTGCCCCCTACTTCGCCAATTTCGCCGCCCACGGAGACGGTCACCCCCTCTGGCTCTATCTCGCGTATATAAGAGGTAAGCTCGGCGGCTACGGTAAAGTTGGGCCTCTGCTGTTCAATGACATCGGCCTTCTCAAGGTCAACTATTGTGGAGGAATCAATATCAATATTATAGAACTCGGCAGAGACGGCCTCTTTTATAAGGTCTTTAAGGCCCTGTATCTCCGCCTCTCTGTCCTTTTTGTAATTAGCGGCCTTTACCTGAAAGTGGTCTCCCTGAATAAAGACGGGCCCCTTATAGCTCTCTTTTACAGCGGCGGCAAGGAGGCATGCCCTATACTCGGCGGGCCTCTGCGCGGTGTAGCCTATCTCGGACTTGGCTATCTCGAAGATAAAGGCCCCTGCGCCGCACTTTTTGGCGGAGCGGAAGACGCACCTTGCCGTATCATAGGTAATGCCCCGTATGTTGATGGCAGGCACGGTAAAGCCAGCGCACTCGCCCCTGCCCATGGCTTCGTAAAGCCCCTGTATGGAGGCCGGGTAAGCGCCAAGGTCGCGGGCTATCTGCCCGATAAGTTTACGCGCTACCTCTAAAGTTTCGTTGTCCTCGCTGAAGACGGCTGTCTGAACAAGGTCATCGATACACTCAGAGCGGATAAGCTCCTCGTCCACTACCATAACTCCGTCCTTAATGGGCCGCACCGCGCCCATTAAAGACCTTTCTATACCGCCCACTGACTCAAAAATCATCTCACCCTCCTTGCATGGTATGGGTTAAGGAAAAAAGATTTGCCTAAAATTTATTATACGGCATGGAGGCCGTTGTCATATTAGGGCCTACCTGTAATACCACTCGTAGAGCCTTGAAGGAGATACACCCGCCCTGTAGAGCAGGAGAAAAAACCAGTTTTTAAGTGTGTTTTTAAGGCGGCCCCCGGAACTCCATCTTCTTGACGAGGTGGAAACGCTCTCATTAAGAATGGCCACGGTTCCGGCCCTCCGTAATCTTTTAACACAATCCACGTCCTCCATCAAGGGTAGACCCCTGAAGCCGCCTATGGAGACAAAAACATCTTTTCGTGTAAATATGGCCTGATCGCCGAAAATAAGCCCCAGGTACCGCGCCCGCCGCCTTGCCACAAACTCCACCACGCGGAACCAGAGACCTGTTGAATCAATGGCGAACGTAAAGGCACCGGCCACAATATCGCCGTCTTCGAGGGTTTTTTCAATGGCTTTGCGCCAGCCGTCAGGCAATTTCGTATCAGCGTGAAGAAAGAGCAGAACATCGCCCAGGGCCGCCTCGGCGGCCCTGTCCATCTGCGCGCCCCGGCCCGGAGGGCATACTAAAACCACGGCCCCAAGCCCCCTCGCCATGGCCGCAGTCCTGTCCTTGCTACCGCCGTCAGCTACTATAATCTCAAGATCGGCCAAGGCCTCCGGCTCCAGTTGCCTCAAAGCCCCCTCTATAAAGTCCTCCTCATTAAGGGTAGGCACTATTACGGAAATCTTCATGAAAAATATTTTATATTACAGGCTCTTACCACTTTGTCTCCCACATCAGCACCCTGCGCAGGTTCATGAGTTACGAACGTTTATAATGACCTCAAGCAGTTCCCTGGGATCAAAGGGCTTCAAGAGGCAGGGACAGCCGTGCTCTTCGATAAAGGCCTTGGTATCCTCGCTGAATACATCTCCAGTCAGCATGATAAAGCTCTTTTTCAGATGAGGAAACTTAAAGGCCGTCTGCTCATATAGCTCAATCCCGTTTATCCCACTCATTTTCATATCCGTGACAATGAGGGCGTATTCCTTCTCTCCCATGGCCTTAAGGGCCTCTGCACCGTTCGAGGCCACATCAACGGCAAGGCCCTCTTCTCTTAAAAATACACTAATGGATTCCCTTATGGAGGGTTCGTCTTCCACAAGCAGGATTTTGAGACCCCCAAGGTCCTTGCCCGGAAGCTCGATATCAGCGTCAGGGACGGTTTCCGCGCCATCTTCCACGGGCAGGCTTATCCGTACCCTTGTCCCACGTCCTTCAGTACTCTCCATGCTTATGCTACCGCCATGCTCGGCAACTATGCCATGCGTTATGGAGAGGCCGAGGCCCGTTCCCCGGCCGACATCCTTGGTAGTAAAAAAGGGATCAAAGACCTTGCCTATAATGCCGGGGGGGACGCCGGGACCGTTGTCAGAAAAGGTTATCTCAATTTGGCCGTCCTTTAGGGCGGTCTTGATCTCCAGGACTCCCTTGCCGCTCGCCTCAAGCATGGCGTCTTCGGCGTTGTTGATTATGTTGATAAAGACCTGCTGCATCTGAAACTTATCCACCATCGTAGGCGGTATGGTTTTGTCAAGATTAAGCTTTATCTCTATATTATTGGAACGAAGCGAATATCCCCGAAGATCAATAGTACTCTTTATAGTCTCATTGATATCGGTGTATTCCCGTTTAGAGGCCGTTGCCCGCGCAAAGGTCAGGAGGTTCTGCACTATGCGCGCCGTACGCATGGACTCGTGATATATCTTCTCAAGCTTGCCCTTTACATCCTTGACCTGCTTCTCGTCAGGGGTATCCATGAGCAGTTGGCTGAACCCCATTATACCCATGAGGGGATTGTTAAGTTCATGGGCTATGCCGGCCACAAGTTTACCCATACTGCTGAGTTTCTCGGCATGGAGCAGTTTTTCGCCAAGGGTTTTTTCCATGCTTACGTCCCTTGCCACATGAACCACGGCGTTTATCTCGCCCTTTTCGTTCTTTATGGGAAAGGTTGTAATCTTGTACGTGCCGTCTATGACGAGTGTATCCACTTCTACATCCATGACAGAGCCAGTCGCTACTGTTCTGGCATGGGGACAAGAGGCGGTGTGGCCCACTCCGCCGTAAAAGAGCTCGGCACAGCTCTTGCCTATAATCTCGGCCGGTTCCTTGCCGCATTTTTGCGCTAATGCCGTATTCACCCTTATTATTCTGTCATCCCTGTCATGAATTGAGATAAGGTCATGGATGGAATCAAAGGTGGCCATCCACTCGGCCTTGCCCTTCTCAACACTATTGAATAGTATGCGATTTTCCTCTGCGCGTTTTTCAAGCCGATCGAGCATATTGTTGACGGCCTCGGCGAGGCAGCCAATCTCATCCATCGAGCGAACCTCAAGCCTCTCCGAAATCCCGGCATCACCGCTTGCAATCCTCTTTATGATAGAGACCTTCCTATGGAGCGGTCCTGTCACCGTCTTCTTTATGAGTATGGATATGACAACACCGCCTAAAAAGACGCAGAGTATGCCCGCCATGAACCACTGCTCGCGATTGCGCGCCAGCCGTGCGTACATTTCGTCAAGGGGCGTGCTTATCATTATTATCCCGCGGGCCTCTGAGCCGGCGTGACAGGCGCCGCAGGCCGGTTTTCTCTCAATGGGTTTAAGGTATGTAAAGACCCTACCGCTACCGCGCTCTTCCGTGTAATATACATCCCCTCTCTGCCAGTCCCTGCTGAAAGCACGGTATGCCTTTCTGAACTGAGGAGAGTCGGTGTAAGGGGCTATATTGACTTTTTTATCTGCATGTCCTGCAAGCCACTCAGGCCTGATGTGTCCGTATTTTTTTCGAACGCGTTTTATGGTCTTTAAGTCTTGAAAGGCTTCCTCTACGCCATTATTCCTGATTATCTTTATATCCACACCCTTTACCCTGCCAAGGGTCTGCAATAGCCTTCTTGCAAGGTCGGCCCGCTCCTCCACCATGTCCTCGAAGATTACGTCAAGGACGGGCTTGGCCATAAAACGGCTTGCACGAAGTTTCTCCTCGAGTAGCTCCCGTTCCTTAACCCTCAACTCATAGGTAATTGATGCTACGGCCCCAACGCTCATAAAGGCGATGATGACTATAAGTATCTTGGCGTGCATGCTCTCTTTTATGTATCTGAACATAAGGGGCAATGACCTGGGAAAATGAGATTTTTTTGAAATATAGACTATTATACCATTAAGAAACATAGAAAAAATGCTGTCAAGTAAAAAAGCCGCCGTATCCACGCAGTTATCTTAAAACTATTCATCACACCCTTTTCTTGACAAGTCCCGCGATTTTATATAGATTATATCAATCGGCTTTAGCGCCTGTAGCTCAGCGGATAGAGC
>CAYYUX010000091.1:0-6558 GCA_964474975.1 uncultured Thermodesulfobacteriota bacterium | reverse complement strand
GCATCACGCCGCTCCTCACCATGGATGTCTGGGAGCACGCCTATTACCTGGACTATCAGAACCGCCGTCCCGTCTACATCGGGGCATTTATCGATAAACTCATTAACTGGGACTTTGTAAACGCCAACCTCGGAGCTTAGAGGGCCGATGTTACGGATGCGAAGAAGGGGCGTGGAAAAAGAGTATAATGGGGGGGGGCACGGCAAAGCGCTTTAGATGGTCCTTCCCGCGGGTCCCCGGTATGTATTAGCGAAAAGACTACCTGTGGGCAACAAAGCCGCTATTACCGGGAAAACCACTCATCTGTATCACGGGAGAGCTTGAGAAAGACACTTACGACATCGGGGTCGAACTGAACACCCGAGAATTTTTTAAGCTCATCAAAGATAACTTCCATGGCCAATCCCTTTCTGTAGGGCCTGTCAGAGACCATGGCGTCAACGGTATCGGCGACGGTGAGGATGCGCGCCTCAAGTGGAATATCCTCGCCCCTGATGCCATCGGGGTAACCTGTACCGTCAAAGGATTCATGGTGGTGTCTGACGACAGGTATTATATGCTCGAATTGCCTGATATTAGAGAGTATCTCAACGCCTTTCAAGGGGTGTTTGTGTAATTCCAGCCTCTCCTCGTCTGTAAGTTTTCCGGGTTTGTTCAGTATATCCTCATAAGTCCCTATCTTCCCGATATCATGAAGGAGCCCCCCTATCTCAAGGTCTCTCAGCCTCTCTTTTGTAAAGCCCATCTCTCTCGCTATCCTCAACGCTATGGAGGTGACTCTCTCTGAATGACCTCTTGTCCAGGGGCTCTTGGCGTCTATGGTCTCGGTTAGGGTCTTTATGGTGGATATAAGCAGGTTCTCAAGGTCCGTTACAAGACGCGAGTTCTCAAGGGCGACGACTATCTGCGCCGATAATTTTTCCAGAGTCGCAAGGTCTTCAGGGCCGAAGGCGGCCGTACGCCTTGACGAGAGGTTAAGGACGCCGGTTATCTTCGACCTTACCACAAGGGGCACCCGTATATGAGATGGATAACCCGCCTTTAAGAGATTAGCCTCAAAGGGAAGGAGACCCTTGTCTTTGCCGAGGTTATCTAGATACTGCGGGCGTAAGGTCTCAATAACCTCCATGGTGCTCGTCTCGTTAAAGGGCACGGACTCCGCCTCCTTCGCACCATCTACGCCGAAACCCGCCGCGTAGGCCAATACGCCCTTATCCCTGTCTATAAGCCTCACGGTACACCTGTCGCAGGGGACTATCCTCCCTATCATGTTGACGGAGATAGAGATTATCTCACCGGGGTCAAGGGTAGAGAGTATAGTCTTATCTATCTCGCTCATGACCTCAATGGTCTCTATCTTATGGGAAAGCTCCATGGCCTTGTCAATGGCGTCTTTAGCGTACCTCGCCTTCTCAACGGCTATTGAGGCATAATAACCCGCCCCCTTAAGGAGGCCGAGGTACTTCTCCGTAAAGCCTCCGCTCCCCCTATGATGCACCCGCTCTTTAAATGCCAGGACAATGAGCCCGAGCTTTTCCTTTCTGCCCTCAAGGGGGATGATAATGATGGAGCTCATCTCCCTCAGCCACAGGCATATGCCTTCATCCGACCTCTCTTCCAAAAGCCGGGGGCCCATCTGAAAGGCCTCGCGTATTGCCTTTAGATTGGGGTCAAGGGATTCTGTCTTGAAAAGGGGAAGCGTCTCATTCTGCAGGCCCGAGGAGCCGGCCGGGGAAAGGCGCCCCTCCGCGCCTTCGGCAAGATAGGCGAGTGTCGCATCAGAGCCCGCTATCTGCCCGATAGACTCAACTATACCGTCGAGTAGTTCATAGATGTTCTCCTTCCGGGCCGTAGCCTCTGTTATCTGCAGGAGATTCCTTGTAATCTCCATCTCCTTTTTGATTTTTTCCTCGGCCTCTTTTCTTTGGCTGATATCAAGCATCATGCCGATGGCGTAGAGCTCGCCTTTGAGCCTTATCGTTGAGATGGAATGTTCTATGGGAAAGAGGCTTCCGTCCTTTCTCATGGCCGTCATCTCAACGACCCTGCCAAGCATTGGGCATTTGCCCGACTCTGTAAAGAGATTAAACTTTTCCATGAGAGGACCGCGCGTATTCTCCGAGACGACAAGCTCCGTAAAGGGCATCCCGATGGCCTCATCGGCCTTGTAACCGAATATGGTTACGGCCGCGGGGTTCCAGTAGACCACATTGCCGGCGTTGTTGATGATGACGATAGCGTCCTGCGCCGTCTCGGATATGGCGCGCATCATCTCTTCGCTATCCTTCAGGGCCGTGACCGCCTTTATGCGTTCAAGCTCCGCCGAGGCCCTTGATGCCAAAATGGAAAAGACCTCTTTCGTTCTCGCGGGAAGGGTGAGAGGGCTCAACGAGATGCAGTTTAATACGCCTATGACCTTGCCGTCCTTACCTCTTAAAGGTGTGCCGACATATCCCTCCGCCTTAATATCTTTAAGTATCGCATCCTCAGGGAATGATTTTGTAATATCTTTCTCGTAAATGCATAATTGGCCGCCCGCCATGACCTTCTCGCAGGGACTGCCGGCCAAATCATACTCAAAGTCCTTTATGTATTCGCCCTCGTTTATCATGGACCTGGACTTGCATCGCACGCCTCCGTCAACAAGCTCTGATATGGCGCAGGATTCAACGCCGAGCCACTGTGAAAGCCCCTTTACAAGGCCATCAAAAAACTCCTGCCCCGTACTCACCGCCGTGCCGGCCATAAGGGCGGTAAAGGCCCTCTCATCTTCTTTTCGATGTGTAATATCGTATGCCATGGCGAGGATAATACCATCGTCAGGCACGGAGCGGGAGGTCCATGAGAGCCACCTGAAAGAGCCGTCCCTGCAGATATAGCGGTTCTCAAAATCAAAAATCCCCACACCCTTTTTGAGTTTTTCATTACGGGCATCAAGGGTCTTTTTTCTGTCATCGGGATGAATGAAATCAGCTACGGGCCGAGAGAGAAGCTCTTCGGGGGTATAACCAAGGGTCTCGCTGAAGGCCGGGCTCACCCTCTTGAAGAAGCCGTCGAAGCCGATAATGCAGACCATGGAGCCGGAGAGGTTGAAGAGCCTCTCAAGGTCCTCTACGGCGCGCTTTCTTTCCGTGATGTCACGGACCGTGGCCTGTATAACGGTCCTGCCCTCAAGGGTCATGGCAGAGAGCATGACCTCGGCGGGAAAGGGTGTTCCATCGGCGCGTTTATGTATCCACTCGAAGAAATTCCTGCCATCTCGCATTGCAACGGCAATCCGCTCCTTTGCCGCCTCAACGGAATCCGTGCCGTCTGCCTGCACCGGCGGGGACAACTCGCCGGGATGAAAGCCGAGAAACTCGTCTTTACTCTTGAGGCCGAAGACCTTGAGCGTGGCCTCGTTGCCGTCAATAAAGCCCCCTTCATCAAGGAGCATCATGGCGTCGTTGGAGGACTCGAAGATGGTGCGGAATTTTTCTTCGCTCTCCCGGGACTTTCTTGCCAGCGAAATTTGGCTAAGCCCCTGCTTTGCCCTCCTCAAAACCGCATCGATATCAAGGGGTTTTATGAAGTAATCATAGGCGCCCGACCTCAAGGCGGTGATGGCGTTATCGCGCGAGGCATGACCGGTGACGATTATACAGAGCGTATCGGCCTTTATGGCCTTCAGCTCCTCTAATAGTTTCACGCCGTCCATGTCGGGGAGCTTGATGTCAATGATGGCAAGGTCAAAGGCCGTCTTTGAGGCCGCGGCAATGGCATCCGCCCCGGTCCCCGCCGTGGTAACGCCGTAACCGCTCTCGCCGAAGATATCAGAGAGGGTATCACGCGCCCCGGCGTTGTCGTCAACTATGAGGGCCTTGAAATCCTTCATGCCGAATAAGCCTTAATTGCCATTTTAAGGGGCCTTATATGCGGTTTACACAATAAATTGCCTGGAATCTTCATCCCGCAGGCCTTGATTCCGCACCGCTGACATTCAAAAAAGTCTTTAAAGTATCTATCTTGAGGGGCTTGAAAAGCACATCAAGGGCCCCGAATCTCCGCGCCTCGTCTATGAGTTCATCAAGGGCAAAGGCGGTAATCATGACAACCTTTATCTTAGGCTGGAGCTTTTGAATCTCCTTAAAGGTATCCACGCCGTTCATAACAGGCATCTTGATATCAATGAACGCCAGATCAAAGGGCCTCTCTTTCGCCAGCTTTATGGCCTCGAATCCATCTCCTGCCGTGGCGACATCATGGCCCATCTCAGACAAAATATCAGAGAGGGTCTCTCTCATGCCGGGGTCATCGTCGCATATAAGCACTCTAATCGTTTTCTCCATCTCAGACTTTCTTCCTTTCAAGGGGGAACCTCACCGTGAATACCGTGCCCTCTCCCGCCGTGCTCTCCACGGTTATTGTGCTGTTATGCCTCTCTACTATACCCTTTACGATGGATAGGCCAAGGCCCGTGCCAACGGCCCTGGTCGTATAAAGGGGCTCAAATATCTTCTTTAAATCTTCGGAGGGGATACCCACGCCAGTATCCTCAAAGGAAATCACTGCAAAACCCCCATTTGCGCCTGTCCTGATGCTTAACGTCCCTCCATCTGTCATGGCCTGCATGGAGTTTGAGACAAGGTTGACAATAAGCTGATGAATCTGGTCCGCGTCAAAGGGAAAGGCAGGCAAATCTCCCATGCCGTCCAAGTCCAGAATAATATTTTCCGGGATATTGATATTGTCAAGGGTCTCCCTTATCTGGCTATTGATATCACCGGTGCGCAACTGCGGGGCCCGAGCCCTTGAAAAATCAAGGAGATCGGAGATTATCCTGTTAGACCTTCTTACCTCCCGCTCTAATATGCCAAGGTGCTTTGAGATGTTACCATCGCGGTCCTTGAGTTTCATATTAAGGTAATAAACAGAGTTGCCTATGACGCCAAGGGGGTTTCGGAGTTCGTGCCCCACAATGCTTGAGAGCTGTCCTATGGCGGCGAGTCTCTCTTTTACAAGTAGCTTTGCCTGAATCGACTTCAACTCACCGGTCCGTTCTTCCACTGTCTTCTCAAGATTTTTGGAGTAATTACGGAGCCGGGCCTCGCTCTCCCTCAGCCCGCTCTCGGCGCGCTTACGCTCCGCAATCTCTTTATCAAGGTCGTCACGCGAGGCGGTTATCCTGCCGAGATTGGCGGTCATATCGTCAAAGGCCCTTGATAGCTGGCCTATCTCATCCCTTGAGGTCGTCGCCACCTTAAATGTAAGGTCTCCGGCGCCAGCCTTCTCCACGCCTGCGTGAAGTTTTTTAATGGGGCGCGCGATGGACTTTGCCACGAAAGCCGATAGGGCCAGGACAACAAGCAGGGTTATCAGCCCGACGATTATAGCCAACCTCCTGATATAGGCTACGGAGGCGAAGGCCTCGGAGGTATCCTGCTTGATGACAAGCCCGAGACGTAGGGGCGCGAAGTAGCTCCATACGGCGATTATCTTCTTACCCCTGTAATCAACGGAAATACCTGAACCCTTTTGCCTCTGAAGGGCATGTTGCATGGGCAGGGCCTCCTGTGAGCCGATGCGCACCTTTCTCATAAAGGCCGCCTTTGGGTCGTGCCGGAGGGGCGCCGCGAAAACGATGTCTTCGCCATCGAGCCCGGCAAGGACTATCTCACCGGTCTTGCCGAGTCCGGTGTAATCCATCACATGTTTATAGAGCCCCTTCGTTGTGAGCTTTAAGGCCAGAAAACCGATAACCTTCTTGTGCTTCATTACAGGAGCGGCGATGAAGGCAACAGGCTTTTTTGTAAGGGGAAAGACCTTAAACTCGGATATAGCTATTTTTTTTGAGGCCATCACTCTCTTGAATACTGAAGCAAACTCCGTGCCTTTATAGGGACCGCGTAAAATATTCAGTCCCACGTCCTTTTTATGTGAGAGAGAAAAGACTATGTCACCGGAGATGGTAACAAGAGACAGATCGTTGAACTCGGTCTTAGAGAAAAAATCGAGATTACGCCTGTATCTTCTCTCAAGGGCGGCATAACTCTCAGGGCCGTCCCCCCTTGAGAATGCCTTATTAAAATCCTCCATGGAGTTAATAACCACGGGGGTATTAGAAAAAATGTTCACAATATCCTGTTTTTCATCGACATAATCAGCAAGATGGGCGCGCGTACTCTCCGATAAAGACGAGAGCCCGCCGATAACCTCTTCTTTTACAGACCTTTCAGCGACACGGGCGACGATAAAACCCGTAACGATGAGAGGAATCATGGAAACAGCCATAAGGCTCAGTAGTATCTTCTTGCCGATAGATAGAGGCATTTCTTTCGCATCTTACCTCTGTTTAAGGTGATAAGACCCGACCAGAACAAAAAGTACGGCAGAGAGCAAACCGCATATTCCTTAAGTACAAAACGCTGTAAAGAGATGAATAAGACAATGATAGTGAAGATAGAAAAAGAGAAGTACCCTTTATCAATTCAGAATGGAAGACTGAGATGATTAATAGACCCGAGGGTTTTATTTCAGCAACAAGTCTCGCGCTAAACAACATAAATAAACCTTTCGTGT
>CAYYUX010000090.1:0-6605 GCA_964474975.1 uncultured Thermodesulfobacteriota bacterium | reverse complement strand
ATAAGACAAAGCTCCTCAAAATGCGAGAGGGCGTCTATCGCGGGGCCGTAATCACCATCAGCGCCGTTGGCCTCCCGCCAACCCTCAAGGACGATTCGGGCATCAGCGAGGGTATCAGTGCAGAGGGGCCTCGCGGAGCACTCGTATTTGGCCATAAAACCCCTTACCCGATTTCTCTTTCTGTGAAATTTACGGCCATCAAGGGTGGCAAGCCCTTCCCTGAGATAAAGATAATCAAAATTATCTTTATCTTCAATCACATGGTAACCCATTGCGCCGAGGGTGGCCGCCTGTGCCGGAGAAGCGTTTTTCATAAAGGAAAAACTCTCGAAGAGTTTTCCCAGGCGGGTACTCTCGGGGAGCGAAAAGGGTAGCATAAAAAAATCATCTTCGCCGTCACGCCCCATTATCATGAAGAGCCCCTGCCCGAGGTCCGTTACCCTGTATTGATGGACCTTTCGAAATAAATATATATTGGCAAAGGTGAACTCCGATATTCCCGTCTTAAGGGCCGTGAAGCATGGCAGAAGAATGGGCCGTAAAGCGATATCCACATCCGAATCCGCGGGCCAGAGGGCAATCTCAGGTGATGGCGAGTGTGTAATCATTTTGCAGAAAAACCGTTCCCTTCTTTATTATTGTCATTTATTATAACAATTTTGCCGGCTGAAATGCCCTTATTTTTCCTATTCACGGCCAAGGTCTCATACCTGTAACATATGTCACAGGAAAAAAAATGCAAGGGGTGTAAGATAAAATACAGTTGAACAGGCCCTCTCCCCTTAAGAGGGCGCACAAAGAACACTACTGCTCACATCCTCAATCCCCACTCAAAAGGGGCATCAACGCCCCGAACCTTCTTGCTTCCTCCTCGCAGTATCAGAGTCCGCGCCCGGGAGGGCGCGGACTCTACACCTTCCTCTCATGCTCTCAAGGCATAATGCAGGTTACCGCTCAAAAAAAACGCCGCCCTTCAAGGCGGCGCAGAAGAATCAATATAAAAGAACCTATCCCGAGGATCTTACAGGCCCCCTGCCTGAGGCCTTACAGGCAAGTATGCCGCATAACTTGTTAATGACGTTACCCCTTGGCAAAAAAGAAATAATGGGCTCCCGCCTATGACCAAGCCTCTTTATCTCAAACTTCAGGGCCGCATTTGTCTCGTCAAAGGTGAGCCCTTTTTTAAATACCCTGAGGGCCTTGGTCTTTCTTCCGCTTAGCAGAAGAGTTTTACCGAGATTAAGGTATATCTCCGGGTTATAAAACTCCTTTTCCGCGGCTGAGAGGCACATGCCTACGGCACGTTCATAATCCTCTTCCTCGGCGGCCAGGCTAAGGGCGTAGAGGGTGAGCGCCCGAGGCGAAAGCGAACTCGTAAGATGTTTCTCGAATATCTTCAATGCCTCTGCATAACGGCCTGCCTCGGCCAGCCTTACGGCCTCTTCAGGTACAAATTGTGAATCCATGGGCGCCTCCTATAGCTGAAAAAACATACCCTGCGATATGAACTCAGTATAAGATACATGGGATGGATTTCCTGTGACGCTTATCACCGCAAAGAGGATATATTGTGACGATATCGCGAAGGCGGCCGAGGGGTAAAAGAGAGGATGCGAGCAGTGGCTACTGCAGGCGCAGGCCCGTTGAGAGAGCCTCGCCTGAATCCGCCCACTTAACGGTTAAAGCCCCGCCCTCGTCAACAAGAAGCTCAAGCCGACAGGCCTCGCACCCTTCGGCAGGAAGCGTTAATTTAACTGCCTTAAGTCCGTTTAAAAAAAGCTCTCTCGTATCGGTTATCTTCTGCTTCAGCAATTCAACGCCATTTTCCTCAACCCAGCGTCTCACCACAAGGGCCTCGGGGACCTCGAATAGCTCAAGGAGTATCTCACTCTGACCGCCAAGCATCTCGGCAGGTTTTATGGAGAAAGTTCTTGATACTGGAAGGGACTCGCCCTTTTCCATGACAATACTGTAAGAAAAGGGATGCTCCTTCGAACCCGTGGCGTACCTTACGGCATAGGCCATGGCAAGGTGGCGGTCCATAACGGCCCTTGTGCCGTAGAGGGCGGCCCCTTCTCCCACGGCTGTAAGGGGGCTGTGGTCGAAAACAAGATTTTTAGAGCGGAGGGCCTGAAATATGTCGCAGACCTTATCCTTAAAAGATGGTATCAGCGACGACCCTCCTGTCATGATAACAGAGTCTATGGACTCTTTGGGAAGTCCTACATTCTCGGCCCTTCTTAAAACATAATTTATGGTGCGGTCTACAATACGGTAGAAGTCATGGGCGCCGAGGGCCTCCTCAAGGTCATACCGTGTAATGTCCGCTATCTTTTTTCCATTCCACTTAAAAGGTACTGACTCGGCCTCGGAGAGGGCTATCTTCAGCTCTTCGGCCTTTAACAGCAGGGCGCGGCTTATCTCACCTGTAAGACCGGCCTTTGCGGCAAGAAGCTCGGCTATCCAGCGGTCTATATCATGACCGCCTAAGACCTGAGCCCTCTCGGGCTTGGCTATGACGTGAACGCCCTCAACACTTAGCCTGAGAATCATGCAATCCAGTGTACAGCCGCCAAAATCTATCATCATAATTACGCTGTCACTCTCTCCTGCCACCTGATACCCCACGGCCGCGGCCAGGGGCTCTTCTATAAACTTCACGTCCAGCCCGGAGAAGACCTTTCGGGATATTTCGCGAAGCGTGTTTTTATATGAGGTAAAACCTATGGGCACGGTTATATAGAGGACATCGCCTTTATTGGAAGAAAAACGCTTTAACCAGCCGGGCCTGCCTACGGAATCTTTGATATGAGTGTACAGAACCCTCAAAAACCTCTCCATCTGTGCCTCTGCGCCATCTTTTTTTTCAAGGACCATCTGCTTTATATTCGCAACAGGATCCTCGTCAACGACCTCGGCGCCGATGGTATCAGTGCCGCGGCTTATAATGGTCGGCACTATGGTGGCGTTGCCGTAATTTATCGAGACATTATCTATGGGAATAAATTCCGGGCCCCGACCCGGCCTTTTCTTCATTACAAGGGTGTTACTCGCCCCGAGGTCAATGGCCACACATCCCGCGGCCGCACCATTCCCCGTACCCTCTGAGATTACCTTTTCGGATATGCGAGAGACGCCGCCCAAGAGTACGGGACGGGTTATTTCACGGCCATGGAAGGTCTTTTTGAGTCTCTCAATGTGCGTCAGTGTCGACTTTACCGCCTCCCTCAAGACCGCAGGTTTTATCCAGACATGGGCGTATGGCCTCAAAACATCTATAAAACGCAGGTCATTAAGGCTCTTGCCGCGCTTTTCCAGTATAGAGGCGAGCCTCTTGGCATACTTCTCCCTTGCATAAGTCCTCTTTTTGGAATCCCTGAGAGTAAGCTCTTCGGCAGAGAGGATAAAATCCACTACATCGGTGACAGCGAGGTCACCCATCCAGCGGCGCATAGTAAAAAAAGCAAGAGCCCTGGTCAGTATCTCAAGAATAAGGTCATAAAAAGGCGGTGTTACAGGAATATCGCCGAGGATATCCACAAAGGCATGCTCACGTGCGAAATCATCTTTTGTCTCCAAGGCGGCCTTGTAGGAATCTTCAAAGGCCTTGAAGTAAAGGTCTTCAAAGCCGAGCCTGTCCTTTAATTCGCCAGCTATGAAGTTGAGGGCGTATCTCTTGTAATAAGGTTCACGGACATGGGTGCAGGCATCGATGGCCAGGGATATGGCCTCTCGGTACAGCTCTGTGAAAGGAGGATGCGTCGGCAGTTGAGCCGCTACGCCGAGGAGGGTGTAGCCCCTGTAAAAGGCGTAGTCTTTACTCTTTGGAAGCTCTGCGGCTATCTTTTCCAGGGCCGGCTTCTCGAATCGCGGTTTGTCGGGAAGCCCAAGGGAAAGCCTCCATGCCCATACACGCAGGGACTCGAACTCATCGGTAGAAGGCATTTTTTTCGCGAGGCGGAGTAACTCCGTCAGCCTGTGATTATGGGCCGGGAGCGCATCGGCCGCTGTGATGGAGGCCTCAATGCCGCGCGTATAAAGAGGGGTAAAGGGACCTGTGCTGGGCATGCCCTTTAATAACGCCGTAAGCAGTTCCTCACGAGGACGCGCGTCTTCTATGGAGTTTACGAGGTCAAAGGTAAGCTCAAAGACATCAAGGTTCTCAATCGCCCTCGGATAGTCCCTTAATACCTCCTTAAGGGCCTCGCCTATGACGATAAGGTCAGTGCTTCCTTTGAGATTTTTTATGGTTTCTTTAATCGCCGAACCCTTCATATAAAATTACCCTTTGGAAGGAATGAGGCAAAACCCGTTCCCGTAAGGGAGCCATCGGCGCCGATGGTCACCTCGATACGGCCCGGAAGATATAAGTCCTTCAGCGAATAACGTGAAGAGAAAAAATGAAAAGTCTGATTTGTAGAGCCTCTGGGGAGTAAAGTCTTTTCTGCTTTTAAGGGGTCATAGGGGCCAGCTACAAGTACGTCTATCAACGGCAGGACAGCGGCCATATCGCGCCTCGCCTTTATCTCCGCAAGGCCGAAACCAGTGTATACAATGACTGATAGCCCCTTGTTTTTCTCTTTACCGGCCTGAAGGAGCATACGAAGGCCCCGGGCCTGCATGAAAGGCTCTCCCCCGCTAATGGTCAGCCCCTCCGTAAGGGCGGAAACATTGGAGAGAACCTCGGCCACGGTGGCCGATTTATTCATGGCAAAGCCATGCGTCTCCGGGTTAAAGCAACCGGGACAATCGCGGTTACAGCCCTGAAAAAAAACAACACATCTCGTACCCGGCCCGTTTACCCTTGAAGCGGGTATTAGGCCGTGCAGGTTTAATATAGTCTGCATAACAGGAACACTCCAAGAGGCCCATTAAATTTTTTTTTATTGTAAAAGCGCTTCCCCGCCCGAGGGCTGTCTATCTGTCTTTACCCTCTATCTTTATCCTTACACGGGTATCGAGGTCGTCTTTTTCCTCGAAGGTTTCTATCTTGCCGAGATGCTCCGTAAGTTGCTCGGCCACGGTCTTGCAATCAGTAAAGACAGTTGAATCTATCTCCACATGACCGTCTTTTGTAATCCTTATGCGGATGTTCTTGTCCATCTCACCCTATCCTTAACTTATTAACTTACAGTAACATTTTTAACGCTTAGCCTGATGGACGCCCTGCCGCGCATATCCGATTTCACCCCTTATACATGCCCAAGAACATACCGAATTCCACTCAACGTCAAGACAGGCAATCCGTCCTCTTCTCATCTCCCCATATTATTTACCCAGAATATCGCCCTCAGCCTTTGAGGAGGATTTTTATCTCGCCATCAATTGTCTCCTTTTCCTCGGCTATCTCGAAGTCCAGGGGCAGATTGTCTTTTATGGATTCGAGGGCGTAAAACTGCTTGAGCTTATTGGAAAAAGTCTGCACCACGCGATTATCGCCTCCAAGCTCAAAGGCGCCGCTCTTGTTTTTAGAGACCTTTATTATATCGCCGGAGCGGTTGACCTCCATGCTCTCTTTTTTTTCGTTAATCTTACAAGACGTTATCTCCCCCCTCTTTCTAAGCTCCATGAGGGCGGCGATAACATACTGCTTATTCTTTAATTGCGTCTGTATCTGCGTATAAAAAGACACGATAAACTCTCCTAAGGTATTATGAGCATCGGGACCAAGGTAATTACAAGGTGACGCTCTGCCATTAAAAAACTGGAAAGATTTCCTCAGGCCAACTGTCCCTTTGAATAAGCCGAGCCCGCGATGGGATTACGGCTGAAAAATTCGTTCAGGGCCTCGCTGTTCATAAGCACATTTTCAATAAGTTTATCTACGAGCTTTTCAAGGACATCCTTGTTGGCCGAGATAATATCACTCGTTGTCTCCATGGCGTTATCAAGTATCTTCTGAATATCATCAAGGACCTCGACGCCCGAGGTAATGGCATAGTCCTGCAGGGCGACGAGGCTCTTATTGCTCATCTTGTCTCCAAAGCCGTACTCCACGACCATACGGCGCGCCAACTCCGTCGCGTGCATAAGGTCCTGCGAGGCGCCGACTGTCTGCGCCCCCGAGCCGCCGAGCTCTTCCTCTGCCGCCATTCCGCCGAGTATAACGCCTATCTCGCACTCAAGATCTCTTTTTGTAAAGGTGGCCTGCATTGCGTCGTCCTTGGGTATGAATATACCGGCACCCCTGTAGTTATCAAGGCTTATGAATATGGGAGTACTGTTATAGTGAAACTGCATGGCTATGGTATGGCCTGCCTCATGGACGGCTATACTGCGCTTTTCGAGTTCGCTCATCATCTCCGCCCTCTGCAGATAGAGGGCCTTTGATGCCGGCCTCGCGCGCTGGTGGCTCCAACGCCTAAGTTCTTCGACCTCTTCTCTTTTAAGGACAGAGAGGGGCGTGATGTTGCGTATGGTACTGAGTATCGTTGACTGTTTGATATCAAGGTAAAGGAGATTGTCTATCTTTTTTTCCAGCTTCGCGGAGTCAATGCCTTCGTGCAGGGTGTTGAAGGTGGTGATGACGGCGTCCTTTACGGCCTGCTCAACCTCTGCGCCCGTAAAGCCGTGGCTGTTCTGGGCGAACTCCTTGAGGTTAAGGG
>CAYYUX010000089.1:0-6641 GCA_964474975.1 uncultured Thermodesulfobacteriota bacterium | reverse complement strand
TCTCATTAACTCCACCTCTTATGGTTATCACCCATCTGTAAAAAGGGTTTTTTTAATAATTTAATATTGCCTCTTTCACGAGGCCTTACTTCAACAGCTCGAGTTATCTCTTTTCTCAAGGTACTTCTGATGGTACTCCTCTGCCTCGTAGAAGGGTCCGGCAGGGGTTATCTCCGTAACAATGGGCGCTGGGAAGACACCGGACTCTTCCATGGCCGTCTTCGAGGCCTCGGCAAGGGCCCTCTGCTCTTCATTATAATAAAATATAACGGAGCGGTACTGCGTGCCTATATCCACGCCCTGGCGGTTTAGCGTAGTGGGGTCGTGTATGGACCAGAAAACCTCCAAAAGCCCATCAAACCCCACAACATCGGGGTCATAGGTTAGAGAAATCACCTCGGCATGGTCCGTGCCTCCGCAACATACGTCCTCGTATGAGGGGTCTTCGGTCCAGCCACCCATGAAACCCGCGCGTGTTGAGGTTACGCCCTTTACTTTGCTGAAGGCGAACTCCACGTGCCAGAAACACCCCGCGCCGAAGGCCGCCTTTTCCATATTTTCAGCCTTTGCCTTTCATAAGCTCTTTGAGTTTTTCCACGGCGCTTAAGGCATCGCCGCCGTACTCATCTGCGCCGATTTTTTTTGAAAAATCCTCGGTGACAACGGCGCCGCCTACTATGGTGGCTACCTCTATGCCCCGTTCCCGTAATTTTTTTATGATAGTATCCATCTCCATGACCGTAGTGGTCATAAGGGCCGATAGCCCTACGACATCGACCTTTTGCTTAACGGCCTCTTCGAGTATGCGCTCTGTGGGTACGTTTTTGCCAAGGTCTATGACCTCGAAGCCGTGGTTCTCAAGGAGCGTGGCCACGATGTTTTTTCCTATGTCATGTATGTCTCCCTCAACGGTTGCGAGTAGCACCTTGCCGAGGCTTGGCCCGGACTTATCCTTAAATTCCTTTTTAAGCCTCGCGAAGGCCGCTTTCATGGTCTCTGCCGAGAGCATGACCTGGGGTAGGAAGTATCTGTTTGAGGCAAAGAGCTTTCCCACCTCGTTGAGGCCGAGGATCAGCCCCTCGTTGCTTATCTCCATGGCTCCGAGCCCCTCGGCGAGGGCCTCTTCTACAAGGTTTTCTATATTCTCCCTGTCACCATCTATTATAGCGTATTTGAGCTTGTCCTTAATGCCCTTTATTTCTCTAACTGTCTCGTTCTTCTCTGCTTTGGCAGACTTCGGGCCATCCTTGGGGGTGGCAAGGGTATCGGGACGCGAGGCGGCGTAGCTTATGAATTTTTCTGCCCGTGTGTCTTTTGCCATGAGTACGGAGGCGGAGTAATAGGCGTCCATCATGGCCGTGGTGCGGGGGTTTATGATGGCGCAGTCAAGGCCCGCTGATATGGCCATGGATAGAAAATACGAGTTTATAAGCCCGCGTGCGGGAAGGCCGAAGGAGATATTGCTTACGCCGAGGACCGTTGCGAGGCCGAGCTCTTTTTTGACAAGCCTTATGGCGTCAAGGGTGGCGATGGCGCTCTCGGGTACGGCGGATACCGTCATCGCAAGGCAGTCTATGATAATGTCTTCACTTCTTAGCCCTACGGCAAGTGCGCGCTTTAATATGGTCTCGGCTACGCGTAGCCTGCCCTCTGCCGTATCAGGTATGCCGCTGTCGTCAAGGGTGAGGCCGAGTACCGCCGCGCCGTATTTCGCGGCCAGGGGCAGTATGGTATCGAGTTTTTTATTTTCTCCGCTTATGGAGTTTACAAGGGCGCGTCCGTCAACGGCCTTCAGCCCTGCCTCCATGGCGGCGGGGGCAGAGGAATCGATAACCAGGGGTAGTCTGCAGTTATCATTAACGGCGAAGACGGCCATGGTCATGGAGCGCGCTTCGTCTACGCCGGGCACTCCTACGTTTACATCAAGGGCATGGGCTCCGGCGGTGGTCTGCGCCCTTGCCTCGTCCCTTATCCTCGTTGTTTTTCCATCTTTAATATCAAGGGCGAATTTTTTTTTGCCCGTGGGGTTTATCCTTTCGCCTATTACGATTGGCGGCTCATTGCCTCCAAAGAGGGTAACGTCTGTCCTGCTTCCGAGGGCGCCGAAGTTTTTAGTCGCGATAATCGCGCTTTTTCCTGCCCTGAAGGCCTTTCCTATCTCCTCTATATGGTCGGGAGATGTGCCGCAACACCCGCCCATTGCCCTTACGCCCGCTTTAAGAAAGGCCGGCACAAAGCCTGCCATCTCGCTTGGGGAGTCGGGAAAGACGGTCTCGCCGTCTTTAAGGAATGGCAAACCCGCGTTGGGCTGGGCCATGAGGGGGGTGTCTGTTACGGCGGCCATGGCGGAGAGGGCCTTTAAGATACCCTCTGAGCCCAATGAGCAATTGGCCCCAAGGATATCTACCCTGAGGGCCCCTGCCATGACGGCAAAGGCCTCTGGAGAGGTGCCGAGGACTGTTCGCATGGTCTCGTCAAAGGTCATGGTAACGGCAACGGGGAGTCCAACGGCCTTTGCCGCCATGATAGCGGCCTTGACCTCTCTGATGTCCATCATCGTCTCTATGAGGGCAAGGTCTGCACTGCCTTCTTTCAGGGCAGTGGCCTGATCGAAAAAAATTGCAAAGGCATCATCAAAGGAGAGGTCCCCCACGGGCTCTAAAAAGGCCCCTGTTGGCCCCATATCGCCGGCGACAAAGCCATCAGCCCCGGCGGCCTCTCTCGCAAGAAGGGCGGCCTTTTTGTTTATCTCGCCGAGTTTTGCGGTAAGGCCGTACTCTCTTAATTTGATGGCATTGGCGCCGAAGGTGTTGGTGGTTATGATGTCCGCGCCGGCGTCCCTGTAGGCGCGGTGGACTTTTAATATCATCTCCGGCTCGTTGATAACGAGTTCGTCGGGACAGCCCCCGGCTTTGAGGCCGAGCCTCTGTAGCATGGTACCCATGGCCCCGTCAAAGACGAGGTTTTTTTCTTTCAGGGTTTTTTTGAAGTTACGCGCCATTTGTGAATTCTCCCTTTTGTAGTGAGCGCTATTGTATCCCTTTGCATGATAGTAGGCAAGGCGCTTTATATGAGCGTAAAATCAGCCTTGCCCCGGGGCCGTATGAAAGAGGCTAAAGCTCCCGAAAACGCAGTCCATAAGCCTTTTTTCCATTGTCTCAATGGCAAGGGGGCTCTCGTCGAGCCCTATCCATCTCCGGCCCTCTCTCTGCGCGGCAAGGAGGGCCGTGCCAGAGCCCGCGAAGGCGTCAAGGACAATGTCCCCGGGGCCGCTTGAGGCGAGTATTATGCGCCGCAAGAGGGCCTCTGGTTTCTGCGTGGGGTAGCCCGTCTTTTCCCTTGAGCCCATGTGCATGGCGTCAGGTATATCATCCCACACGTCGCCGATGAGTTTTTCCTCAATAAGGCAATCCCCCTCTTCCTTCAGAAAATATTTTATCCGTATGCTTCCTGTCCGTGTCCTGTATATACGCCCTTCTTTTTCAAGACGCGCTATGCTCTTGTCCGTGTAATCGCCGCGCGGAGCGGTCTTGAACCACCTTCCATCGGTATCGCGATGAAAGCCTGCCTTGCCCTTTGGGATCCGTTCTTCCCTTACGGCCTTCTTGAAAATATGCTTTTTTTTCCTGTAAAGCAGAATGGTGTCGTGATTTCGTGAAAATTGGCGCGCCACGGCCTTGGCGCCCCTGCCGCCGTAGCTCCAGATGATTTCATTTAGAAAATTTTCTTCGCCGAATACCTCATCCATGAGAACCTTGAGGTAATGAGACATCCTCCAGTCAATGTGCAGGTATATGGAGCCGTCATCGGAGAGTAGCTCCCGCAGGAGGATGAGCCTCTCTTCCATGAATTTGATAAACTCCCGGCCCTTTCTCTTGTCGCCGTAGGCATGGCCTTTGCCTCTTGCGCTGAATTTCGCTCCTGAGGCAAAGGGCGGGTCAATGTAGATGAGTCTTACGCCAGCGGAGTTGTCGGCGTTTGTCAGCCTCCCGGCCCTCATCTCTGATACAAGGGCCCGCAGGCCTGTGACGTTGTCGCCGAAGATGAGCATGTTGGACCAGCCCGTCTCAGAATCCGTCTGCTCTGCCGTCTTTCTCTTCAGCAAAGAGGCCTTGGCGTCATTATCAGCCATGTCTTTATATGCTAATCTCTCATTAGCGATGTTATCTGTCATGCTCCTGCTCCGCACTTGTCTCCGTGAGGCTCTTCTGTAAAAAAAGCTTGATTTACTTCCTACAATATAATACGAATAAGGATTACCTTTAAAGATATTTTTTCGTGTAAGGGTTAGAATAGTTCGAGATGCGGCAGAGGGACGCTGTTATGAGACCATATAAACACCATGTATTCGTCTGCGAGGGCAAGAGGTGCGGGGACAAGAACTCAAAGGAGGTCCTCAATGAGTTCAGGCAGAGGGCAAGGCAGAGAGGTATAGACGGGGTAAAGATTACGAGGTGCGGCTGTATGGGTGTATGCAAAGAGACCTCAGAGGCAGGGAAACTCTCGCCTGTCGTAGTCGTATACCCCGAAGGCGTATGGTATAAGAACGTGAGTGTAGATGACGTTGCCGAGATAGTGGACGGACACTTTGTGAAGGGAGCCTCCGTGGAGCGGCTCCTCATTAAATAAAACCTGCGAATATTAGAGAGCCGGTCACCTTATTGCCCTGTCATTAAGATGCGCGATGCCTTAAGAACAGGTTTTTCAGAAAAAGGGGCTTTCAATGAACTTGATTATTACAAAACAGAGACTTGGAACATCCATAACCCTCTTGTTTTTATTCTGCTTTATGGCTGTTTTGCCATCAAGGGGATACTGCGCCGCGCGCAGTATCGCCGTACTCCCGTGGAACGTGCGCTCCGCCGAGGGCATGGGTTTTCTGCAATACGCGCTCATAGATATGCTTACCTCACGCCTCGGGGCAGAGGCGGATCTCTCCATTGTAAGGACTGACAGGCTCAAGGCGGCCATGCAGGGGCAGGGCTTTAAGGATGTAACGCAGAGCACGGCCTTGAAGATAGGCAAAAAATTAAAGCTTGATTATGTTCTCTTCGGCAGTGTCACCGTAATCGGCAAGGCCGTAAGTCTTGATGCCTCGCTCCTTGATGTGGGCGGCGGCGGTATTACCACCTTCTCATCAACGGGACCGAACAGGGATTCCATTGTCGCCCTTGTAGACAATCTCTCGAAAGACGTTATTCATCATTTTCATCCCGAGCGCACCGCACCTGTAAAAACGGCCGTTGCACCCGTAGCTCCGCCCGTGCCGGCCCCTCTGCCGGTACCCGTGCCTGTACCCGCACCTGTTATCGCAAAACCAGCGGCCCCTTCGATGATTATAAAACCCGTGGCGAGGGTCAAGGAAAAACCGCAAGTCTCTGTTCCTCCGTCATTTTGGAAGAGCGAGACGCTTAAGGGGCAATTCATATCAATGGCCGCGGGAGACCTTGACGGCAACGGTGTAAAGGAGCTGTTCCTTCTTCAAAAAAAATCTGTACGTATAGCCGTTGTCGAGGACGGCAAACTTCGCGTCATTCAGGAGATAAAGGCGAGTTCGGGCCTCGAATTTGTCGCAGTAAGCGCCGTTGATACTGACGGCGACGGCAAGGTAGAGGTATATATCTCGGCCCTTGATCATTTTACCGCATCGAGCCGTGTGCTGGAATACGCCGGCGGCGGCTATAAAATAGACAACAGGGATATCAGATGGCTACTCCGAAAGGCACGCGCTTTCGACGGCAAGGACATCCTCCTCGGCCAGTCTTTCAGAAGCTCCGACGGCTTTAACGGCGGCATAAGTATTATTAAAAATCAGGGCGGACGGATTGTAGCGGCGGCCCATTATTTAGATAAACTGCCCCGTGGAGTGAACATCTACAACTTTACCTACTTCAACTTCAACTCCAGAGATAGCTCCGAGAAGGACCTGCTTGCCTTTGACATGGAAGGGCGTCTCATTGTATACAGGCGTAACGGCAAAAAATGGAGCAAGGAGTGGAAGAGCAAGGAGTACTACGGCGGCACCATGCACCGCATAAACTTTAATAATGACACATCGGGTACAGAGACCTACCGATATGTGGATGTAGAGAGGCCGCTCTTTCATATGGATACGGACGGCGACGGCCGCGATGAGCTTATCGTGAGACAGAGCCGCTCCGAGGGCCTATTCAAACGCTACGCAAAGGTCTTTAAGACATTTTCCGGCGGCTCTATCTTGAGCATGACATGGGATGGCGAGTTTCTGACAGAGACGTGGCGCACACGCGAGATAAACGGCTATATCGCCGATTTTATTATAGACGACCTTGAGGGCAAGGGCGCCCGTCAGCTTATTATGATGGTCCAGAAAGACAGGAGCATTATCTCCTCAAAGCCAAAGGGCTATCTGCTTATCTACAACCTTGCCCCCTCGCCTCCTCCGGTGCCGGTGAACCCCCTTATACGTTAGTGCTTGGATGTAGGAGGCGCAGTGGAAAGTATGTTTAAGGAGTGAGAAAAACCTACCAATTCCATGCCGTTGATTATATAATAGGGCATCTTTCATGGACAATGGCGGTGTAGCTCAGGCGGCCAGAGCAGGGGTCTCATAAGCCCTTTGTCGGTGGTTCGAGTCCACCCACCGCCACCATTGTTTTTCC
>CAYYUX010000088.1:0-6751 GCA_964474975.1 uncultured Thermodesulfobacteriota bacterium | reverse complement strand
ATTAAATGTGCCTAATAACAAATCCGAGAATTCATTTGCCGCGAGTAATAATGGGGTGCATGGATGGATATTAGAGACTAAAAAAGACCTGCCTTCTTTTATATCAAGCAGGTCTTAAGCCAATCACCCGCGAGGGCGGTTAGTTTATTTATCGTGACAGGTTCTGCAGACTCCGCTACCGGTGTTGCCGCCCACCCTTCTCAGGAAGAAGCCGTCGGCACAGGACTCGCCAGTACCGCCACACCAATTTTGTCCAACAGCCGGGGGTGTCTGTTTATTGGCATAAAGGTACGTACTGTCCACCTCATCGTAGCTTAGATTACGGAAATGGGGATCATGACACGAACTGCACTCCACCTTGTTATTCCTCAGCAGGGAGCCGATGGTAGCGCTACTGGAGATAAAACCGGATATGGCCCAGCGGTTCTGCGAGAGGTTGTTTGTAATAAATGGCGTAGTGCCGGAGCCGCCACCGGCATTAAGACCGGCGGAAAGGTTAATGTTGGCTATTACTGTATTCCTGGGCCTGAGACTCGCCTTTGACGAGGCCGAGTAAGGCACGGATACGGGGTGGTCGTTTGATAGATCAAAATCAAGGGAGAGGCTCTGCACTGTATCTCCAGTGGCAAATCCAGGGGTCGCGCTATGGCAACCATTACAGATACCGTTCGGAGCTGTTTTGTTGCCGAAGTGGTCAAATGCAACATTGCTAAAACCATATGAAGGCATCTGGAATTTCCATTGCTTTGTCGTATCGCCTCCCGGAACTACACCGCCCTTTCCCGGGGCGTTTACAAGGCTGTCAAAGGTAGTGGCGCCGTCGTGACAGCTCAGGCAGGCAAGCGTTGCCCCACCGAGATCTGACTGATTAACAGTGGTGCCGGCTATGGTGGTGCCGTAACCTATATAATTCACAGAGTTGGCAGTAGACCTGTTCCAGAGAGGGTTGGCGCCTGTATTGGAATGATGCGGAGTATGACAGAAAACGCAGACCTGCGTGGTATCATCTGTTCTGAGGACTCGGCCGAAACCGCCAAGGTTATGCCTTGAGAGCATAATGCCGTTGGCATAGGCGCCTGCCGGATAATCTCCTACAGTGGCAGTAATGGGCGGAATAGTAAGGGCTGGAACCGCCGTTGCAGTACCCGGCGATATGAAAAACGCCGTTGCAAGCGCGGCTACGGCTGTAATGAATAACCTTTTCATAATATTATCAACCCCTCTGCCTTCCCCTGAAAGCCTATCACAAAATGATCTTTTTCTGCCGGGCTTTCAAAGCACTCAATCCATAAAACAAAAATAGCCATCCTCACAACCCACAGGGTCTAAAGAATGGCGTCATCACCCCAGACCTTACGCCCCTCATGAGCTAAAGGCCTTTACTTGAAATTTGCTATTTAACATTTTACTTATTTATTATCAAAAGTCAAGACAAAATTATTTTATTTTAATAAAAAGTATAAGTTTCTTTAAAAAACACTCTCTTTAAGGGGCGTTTTAAGGAGAATATTCGAATAAAATGCGCCTTCAGGATAAGGATTTTAATTTTCGGCATCTCTTCGGGTGCCGGAGCTTACGAAGTGCCTTTGCCTCTATCTGGCGTATCCTCTCCCTGGTCACATCAAAAAAAGCTCCAACCTCTTCAAGGGTATGGTCTCTTGATTCGCCTATGCCAAACCTCATGCGCAGGACCTTCTCTTCTCTCGGCGTAAGCGTCGCGAGGACCTCGTTCATACGTCCCGTAAGGTCGTTTAGCATCATCTCGTCATGGGGAACAGAGGCGCCCTTATCCTCTATAAAGTCTCCAAGGAGGCTCTCTCCGTCCTCTCCGACAGGCGTATCAAGAGAGATGGGCTCCTTGGCCATCTTGAGTATCTTTCTAACCTTCTCAACGGGCAGGAGCAGGGCCTCGCCTATCTCTTCCACCGTAGGCTCCCTGCCCTTGTTCTGAACAAAATAATGCACAGTGCGGAGGAGCTTGTTTATGGTCTCTATCATATGTACGGGGATGCGTATTGTCCTTGCCTGATCCGCTATGGCGCGCGCGATGGCCTGACGTATCCACCACGTGGCATATGTGGAAAACTTGTAGCCGCGCTTGTATTCGAACTTCTCAACGGCACGCATAAGACCTATGTTGCCCTCCTGGATAAGGTCCATGAACTGCAAACCCCGGTTCAGATACCTCCTTGCGATGCTCACAACAAGGCGTAGGTTTGACTTTATAAGGAGCTCTCTTGCCGCGCTTATCTTGTGTTCATGAAGGCATATCGCCGCAAGGGTATCACTCAAGGACTCATAATCAAGGCCCGTCTTATCGGCAAGGGCCTTTTCCAACTTATGATTTTCCCTTGCTTCAGCGCGCACATCATCAATGGTCCTGCCGCGCAAAAGCGGCACAGACTCCCCTTCGCCCTGTTTTTCCGCGCGGCTCAGGATATTATCAAGGCGACGAATCTTTCTCCTTACCCTCTTGAGATCCCCCTCGGCGACCATTAGCCTCTCTGTGACAATCTTAAAAATACCACAGCGTTTATCTATATCAAGGAGGCGGTTAAGATACTTGGCAGGCGGTCTCTTTCCCGCCTTTATCAGAGGCGCGTACTTAAGGCATACCTTCTTTATATTATCTATATTCTTAATAAGGTCATTAAGGTCAGTGCCAGCCTTGCTCAACACCCCCTCATCGCCATCATAGTCTATGACCTCACTCCCATGAGAGCCGCTTGCAAGAAGCCTCTCCTTCAATGCAGAAAGCTCTTCTATCAGGACTCTTGTCTTCATGAGCTCAATCCCAAGGCCGAACATCCCCTGCTCAACGGTCCTGGCAAGGCAACCTTCTTCTTCTCTCGTAAGAAGACGTACGGCGCCCATCTCCTTCAAGTAGGCCCTTACAGGGTCCTTGACGGCGCTTGTCTCGGCAACGGCCCTCGCGTATTCCCGGGACTTCTCGTCCAAAGGCCCCTTCGGCGCAGCCTTGGCCCCATTCTCATCTTCGTCCATGTCTTTCGATTTAACCATAATATACGTATGGAATAATCCCGCTAAAAGATGAAAAGACCTACCTGCCTTTTTCCCAGATCCTATTTTTTATCTCTCGGGCAAGCTCGGTATGCCCCGAGTCCTCAAGGCGACAGAGCATATCTTTAGTCGCTTTTTTAAGTTTACCCCTGTTCAATATCTTTTTCAAACTATCTTTGAGCATCTTCTCGCCATCGCCTATGAAGCCGTCATCATCCCTTAAGAGCCCTGTTTTTATAAAACCGTCAACCTCAGTCTCCTGCAGGGCATCGGCTATCGCGTCAATCCTCACCGGATGCGCTCCCTCCATGGCCTCGCAGATTACAAGACCCGCCTTTTTAAGCACTTCGTCGCCGAACAAGGAGACGGCCTCACGGACATCATCGCAGTAAAGACCGGGGCTGTTAATAACTACTTTCAAAACGGTAAATTCCACAAGAGCCGAGCCCCTTAATGAGGCTATGCTCCCCGCCCGCGAGGTCTCAGCAGTCTTTGCCTCTACCAGACGGCTCTCCCGGCCCCCGGAGCGCAGGGCCTCGTAGACCGAGGCTGGAGGCATCTGCAGAAGAGATGCTACATAAGAGACATAATGGTCCCTCTCGGCGATATTTTTCAGCCTTGATATATAACGAAGGGCGCCCTCAAAAAAAGCGGCCTTACCCTCTGCCGCCCTGATGTCAAGTGTAGATTCCAGCCCCTTAAGATAAAACTCCAGTATGGGGATGGCCTCCTGCAGGGCCTTTTTCATCTCCCCGGGTCCCTTGCCCTTTAAGAACTCATCAGGGTCCTTGGCCCCGGCAAAGGTGACTACACGGCATCTCATATCCTCATCAATAAATATATCCATGCTCCTCAATGCCGCCTTTACACCGGCCTCATCGGCGTCAAAAAGGGTGTAAATACTCGATGCGTATCCGCGAAGCGTCCTTACGTGCCCCTTTGTAAGCGCCGTGCCGAGGGTGGCTACCGTATTGAGAAAACCCTTTGCATGCATGGCAAGAAGATCAAAGTAGCCCTCGACCACTATGGCGTTGCCAAGTTCCTTTATGGAAGGGCCTGCCTGCGAAAGGCCGAATAGGGTCTCGCCCTTTTTAAATAGCTCTGTCTCGGGAGAGTTTAGATACTTCGGCCCCCGCTCGCCAAGGTCCCTGCCGCCAAAGCCTATGACCCTCTCTCTAATATCGGTGATGGGAAAGATAAGCCTCTCGCGGAACCTGTCGTAATAGCCCTTATTCCCTTTACTGACAAGCCCCGCCTTTTCCGCAAGCCCCGCGGGGTAACCTGCCCGTTCAAGATATTTTAAGAGTCCGTTCCAACCACCGGGGGCATATCCAAGGGCAAATCCGCGAAGGAGGGCGCTCTCCTTAAACCCCCTTTTCTCCAGATACTTTCTTGCGCGGGTCCCTTCACCCGAAGAGAGCGTCTTTACAAAATAATCCCTTGCCGCGCTGTTGACCTTGTAAAGAGAGTCCTTATGACCGCGCCGGTTGCCCCTTTCCTCCTTGATGGTGACGCCGCACCGCGAGGCCAGTTCACGCACGGCATCGGGAAAGGGGAGGCCGTCTTTTTTCATGAGAAAGGTAATGGCGCTTCCCGTCTCGTTACAGCCGAAACAGTGAAATATTTTCTTATCCTCATTAACGGAAAAAGAAGGCGTCTTCTCGGAGTGAAAGGGGCAGAGTCCGAGCCAGTTGGCACCCCTCTTCTTCAAGGGTATGTACTCGCCGATTAGCCGCACAATGCTCGTGCGCTCTCTTACCTCGTCTATTTTTTCTTTTGGTATCATTTAATTAAAGATTTGAAAGATGACAATAGCGTTGTCAATATCCGAACTCCCTGAGGCTCCGTTCGTTAATAGTCCAGTCTTTTTTTACACGGACAAATAGCTCCAAAAAGACCTTTGCCCCGAGAAACCTCTCTATCTCCACCCTTGCAAGCGTGCCTATCTTTTTAAGCATCGTCCCCTTGCGGCCTATTATTATCCCCTTCTGCGAGTCGCGCTCCACGTTAATAACGACCCTGATGGAGATGACCTTCGGCCCCTCTCTGAACTCTTCTACGACCACTGCCGTTGAATATGGTATCTCCTGACGCGTAAGCCTGAAGACCTTCTCGCGCACCATCTCCGATACCATAAAAGACTCGGGCTGGTCTGTAACCATATCAGCGGGAAAAAAAGGCGGCCCCTCAGGGAGAAGCCCATTGAGGATAGTAAGGACAAGCTCCACGCCTGAGCCTTTCAAGGCCGAGATTGGAACTAAATCATGAAATGGATAAAGGGTCTTGTAGGCCTCTATAACGGGCAGTATATCTGTCCTGTTCACAGTGTCTATCTTATTGAGGCAGAGGATAACGGGACAATGCGCCTTTTTCAGGGCCTTTATTATGGCCATATCTCCCTCTACAGGCAGGTACGCCTCCACGAGAAATACAAGGGCGTCAACGTCTTTAATGGAGTTCATTGCCTCTCTCATCATAAAACTTGAGAGTGCGCCTCTGCCCTTGTGTATGCCCGGCGTATCAAGGAATACAATCTGGCCCTTCTCTACGTTTTTAACGCCCTTGATGACGTTCCTCGTCGTCTGGGCCCTCTTTGAGACAATGGAAATCTTCTCGCCGAGTATGGCGTTAAGGAGTGTGGATTTTCCTGTATTGGGACGACCGATTATGGAGACGAAACCCGATTTAAAGGCCATGATTATTCCTCTTTCTGAAGGGAGATTTACTTATAAGGATATCACCGGCAGACTCCCCTGTCAAAGGCGGCGATCTGGCGCGGCGCGAGAGGTATCAGGCCATTTTGACGAGAGCGCGAGGGCAGTGGCAAAATAAAGCATGGGAAGATAGGTGAGGATATTTCTGTGTATGCCCGTCCTCTGCATAACGGCCGTAACCTCAAGGGTCAGGTATACAAATAGAAACATGGAAAAGACCATAATAACAATCAGGTAGAGGTACTTGAGTTCTGTCTTCACAATGGTCCGTCTCGCGAGAACCGCGGCTATTATGGAGAGGGGAAAGATAAGGTTATGATTGGCGGAAAAAAATATTTCCGTAAATCCTCTCCCCAGAACCTCCCAATGCACGCCATGGCCGGAGTTGCCGGTGTACCATGGGTCGCTCAGCCATTTAAACCCTGAATCAGGGCCGCTGTGGCCAAAGCCAATGCCGTAGTGCGTTTTAAAGAGGAGCCATGGCCCTGCCAATAGGATAATCGGGATAATAAATGCCGCAAGAGGAACGATGACAGGGGCGCCGGTGTCCTTTTTTCTGAGGAGTAAAAAAATAAGTAGCGCCGTTCCCCCTGAAAGGGAGAAAAAAAGCCCTTCGTTTTTTACGAACATTGCCGTGCCGAAAAATATCCCCGAGAGCACAAGATAAGGGAGGCTATCGTCCCTTAAAAATCTCCATAGGGCCACGGTTCCCGCAAGCGCAAAAAAAGCGAGGGGAAGGTCGGCGTAGGCGTCCTGTCCATGGGCAGTAAGAATGGGGACGCTTGCCATAAAAAAAACTGTAATAGCGGCATAAAATTGCCCTGCCTCTCTTTTTACCCCATAGTAAAGCACGCCGAGAACCCCTGCGAAGTAAATCGCGCCCGGGGCCTTTACATAGATCTCATGGAACTTTCCGAGGGAGAGGGCTATCCATGTCTGAAGAAGGGGCAGGTGTAGTGGATGACCGATAAAAAACCTGTATCCGCGCCCGAAAAAGTGCTCATTCGACGGGTCAA
>CAYYUX010000087.1:0-6861 GCA_964474975.1 uncultured Thermodesulfobacteriota bacterium | reverse complement strand
CCTCCAGGCGCACCAACAAAATCAAGGGGTTACGGCGTTGGCCGTGACCCTTTTTTATTATGAAGTAATAGAAAGAGAAAAAACAGGAGAGGGCCCTCATGCTGAGGACCCTCTCCTGTTTTTATGTCTTTATTCAGACGCCCACTGCTTGGTTATCGAACATTTCGCAGATGGCTTCCTCAGGCGTTGTGACTGCTTTGATATCAAATGTGTCCATCAATATTTTGGCAACACCGGGAGATATAAAGGCCGGAAGTGTAGGCCCGAGGCGGATCCCTTTTACACCGAGGTGAAGAAGGGCCAGCAGTACGGTAACTGCCTTTTGCTCGTACCAGGCAATCTCGTAAGAGATTGGCAGGTCGTTAATGTCATCTAAGCCGAAGGCGTCCTTCAGTGTGAGGGCAATATAAGCAAGTGAGTAGGAGTCGTTGCACTGACCGGCGTCAAGCACCCTCGGTATGCCGTTTATATCGCCAAGGTCGAGCATGTTATAGCGATACTTGGCGCACCCGGCCGTAAGGATTACCGTATCATGAGGCAGGCCTTTAGCCAGCTCGGTGTAGTAATTCCTGCTCTTATGGTGGCCGTCGCATCCGCCCATTACCACAAAGCGTCTGATCGCGCCGCTCTTTACGGCTTCTATCACCTTGTCAGATACGGCCATTAGCTGATCTTTCGCAAAGCCGATGGTTATCTTCTTTCCTGCCTCAGGTACGACACTGCCAAGCTCCAGGGCCTTCTCGATAACAGCTGTGAAGTCTTTTGCCTGCCCCCTGGTTCTGTCCCCGATATGAGCCACCCCGGGCCAGCCCACGAGCCCTGTAGTAAAGATACGGCCCTTGTAGCCCTCTCTTGGCGGCTTGATGCAGTTTGTCGTCATGAGAATGGCGCCCTTAAAGCTCTCGAACTCCTTGTGCTGGTTATGCCAGGCCGTGCCGTAGTTGCCCACAAGGTGCTTGTATTTATTAAGCTCGCCGTATGCGTGGGCAGGCAGCATCTCGCCGTGCGTGTATATGTTGATACCCTTGCCCTCGGTCTGTTCAAGGAGCTCTTGAATATCACGCAGGTCGTGGCCACTTACCAGTATGCCCGGCCCCTCAATGAGGCCTGTAAATACCTCCGTAGCCTTCTGAGTGCCGTAAGTCGAGGTATTGGCCCTGTCCAGCAGTTCCATAGCCCCGACGGCAGTCTCGCCTGTCTTCAGAACCAGTCCCGTGAGTTTCTCTGCCGTAAGCCCGGCCTCTGTAGTCTCTGCAAGGGCCTCTTCTATAAAGGTGAATATCTTTTCGTTCTTGTAATCAAGTACGTGGGCGTGGTCCACATAGGCGGCGATGCCCTTAAGACCATTGATAAGAAGCTCTTTAAGAGAGCGGATGTCCTCATCACTCTCACTCATCACGCCGATGGTAAGGGCTTTTTCAAACATTTTTTCTCTTGCCGTAGTCCTCCATTCGGCCGAGTCGTGGAGGGGCTCTGTAAAGGCCTTGCCATTGGCTTCTTGATAAGCCGTGACGAAAAGTCTCTCTGCTTCGTCGCGGACTTTAAGGGCCTTCGCGATACGATCAACAAACCAGTCTTCATCGAAGTTTACATTCGTGATAGTGGAAAAAAGGCTCTCCACCACAAAGAGGTCAACCTTCTCGTCGCTTACGCCAAGCTCTCGGGATTTTATCGCCCATATGGAAATCCCCTTAAGGGTATAGTTCAAGAGATCCTGAAGGTTGGCTACCCCTTCTTTTTTTCCGCAGACACCTGTCTTGGTGCAACCCGCATTTCCCGCCGCTTCCTGGCACTGATAACAAAACATACTCATTTTACGCCTCCCTTTATAATCTCAAATTATTATTGATAGGTTTATGTGCTTAGCTTGGTATAATAATAGGACATCTGACTTACAATTAAATTGACGGGGGTCAAGAATGACAAAAAAAAGAGCCGTTGAACTGTTTTTAAATGCCTTTTTAGGCGACGGCGACGAAGAATTATTCGGATTAATCAATGATATCAGCCACATAAAGACCCTCGGCAAAAGGGAGATGCTTTTTTTGGAGGGCGATGAGGGACATCATCTTTTTTTCATGACCACGGGAAGCATTAAACTCTTTAAGTCCAATGAGGAGGGTAAAGAGGCGATTATCCGTTTTATCGAGCCCGGCGATCTCTTTGCGGAGATAATACTTTATCTGAAGAACCGTTATCCCGTAAGCGCCATGGCCATAAAACCATCAAGGCTCCTTGCCATTGACGCCACAAAGCTATTCAAACTCATCAAGGCGCACCCGGATGTGGCCATGAAACTCATAGGCAAACTGGCCTCAAAGTCTCAGTACCTTGTGAGGATGGTGGAGAACCTTACGCTTGAGGATATAAAGGGGCGCTTTTTGAATTATATTAAGCACCTGAGCAAAAAGGCCGGAAGTGAGACCATTACCCTGCCCGTACCCAAAGGAGAGCTTTCCGTTCTGCTCGGTGTCTCGCCGGAGACCTTCTCAAGACTCCTTAAAAAACTTGCGGAAGACGGCATTATCGACATGGAAGGTAAGAAGATCAAAATCCTCAAGTCCATGGGGTGAGGCGGCGTTGTCACAGTGGGTGCTCTTGTCCCCTCAATAAGGCTGGGACGTGTAGGGGTGGTCAGTAATAGCTTGATCTCAGAAGGGTTTCCTTGAAGTGTATATTCTATAGCTCAGGGCGGATTCTTTTTTTTGGGGACGGTAACATTGAAGCGAGCGTAGGGACAATGATTAGGGTTGCGGCAACTGTGCTCAGGAGGCCGCCTATTACGGTTATGGCAAAGGGCTCAAAAATGCGCGAGCCCGTAGTCGTGCCTATGGCCGCAGGCAGAAGGGCGGCTATGGTCGTAAAGGTCGTAAGGAGTATGGGGCGAAGGCGTACGGATACGGCGGAACTCAGGGCCTCGAAGGCCCCCTTGCCTGCAGAGCGTTCTTTGTTGGAGTAATCAATTAGCACGATGGCGTTATTGACGGCTATCCCCGCAAGGGTCACCGCGCCCATGGCAACGGATACGTCTACCCCCTGTCTTGTGATAAATAGGGCTATGAGGGAGCCTATGAATGAGAGCGGTATGGTGAGGAGTATTACAAGGGGTTGGAGCATGGCATGAAACTGCATGACCATTATGAGGTAGATAAGCACCATAGCCGCCATGAGCGTAAAGGCTATCTCAAGGGCCGTCTTCATAAGCGCTCTGTATTGTCCTGCAAATTCTATAGTGTATCCGGCAGGCAGATTGATGGCATCAAGAGACTTGCGAAGCCTCTTTACGACAGTTGAAAAATTACCGCCTGCCTCAGCGATAATAGTAATCTCCCTCTGGCCGTTCAGCCTCGTTATGGAAGCGGGGGAGGTCTTGAGTGTGACGTGGGCCAGGCGGCCAAGGGGCAGGCCCGCCTTCCCGCCGATGGGCAGTCGGCGGATATTCTCGGGGTTTCGCATATCGCCCGCATCAAGCCTCACAATTACGGCCACGTCTCCTTTTTGTCTGATTATGCGTGTTGCTTCCACGCCGAGGCGCGTTGCCTGTAGGGCGGTAAGAACCTCTGCCGGCTCTATCCCGTGGTTTGCCAGCGCCACTCGATCAAGGCGCACATCAACTTCTTGCGGGCGCACCTTCGTGTTGTTTATTATATTGCTTATGGCGGGATCCTTTGCGAGTATTTTTTCAACGTCCCCGGCAAGGGCGGTGAGTTTGGCCATATTCGTGCCGTATACGGTGACGCCAAAGAGGGCCGGAAGCCCTGAAAAACTCTCGTCTATCTTTTCCTGCGTGGGCTGATGATATATAAACACCATGCCCTCCATAGTGGAATATGCCTTCTTAAGAGAGGCTGTAATCTCCTCCACGCTTCGATTGCGGTGGTTCCGGGGTCTGAGTTTTATAATTAACTCGCCCATGTTTACGCCCTCTATCTGATAGCCCACCTCAGGCGAGCCCGTGCGCCTGTATACAGCAGATACATCGGTGTCTGCCATGGCAATACGGTCAACGCTCTCTCCTATACGGTTACTCTCCAGAAGAGATGTGCCAGGCGGCATGGTGTACTCAATGAGGATAGCCCCTTCGTCTATGGGCGGCAGTAGCGATGCTTTACCTGGGAGAAGGGTAAGCGCTGAGAGGCCAAGCAGGATAAGAGAGAGGATAACAACGGCCTTTCTGTGCCTGAAAGACAGAGCTAAAAGATTCTCTAAAGCCCTATGCAGTAGATATAAAAATCTCTCTCCCGCAAAGCCGGTGCGTTGCATAAAGGCCATTTTTGTATGGCTGAAACAGAGTGGCACAAGGGTAAGCGAGAGAACGAGAGAGACAATAAGGGCCGAGGCTATGGTGAGGGCAAAGGGCTTTAAAAATATGGCCGCCATGCCTGTTACCATAACAAGAGGTATAAAGGCCGCCACTGTCGTAAAGGTTCCCGATGCGTCGGGTCCGGCTATCTCCACGGTCCCGTCGATGCTCGCCTCAAGGGGGTTTTTAGTAATCTTGCCGTGGCGGAATATATTTTCCGCCACAACAATGGCGTCGTCAACTATCATGCCGATGGCCAGCGTCAGGGCCGTCATGGTTATAATGTTAAAGGTGAGGCCGAGGAGGCGCATAATGGCTACTGTGGCCAAGAGCGTAATTGGAATGGTCACTGCCACTATCATGGTGGCAGGCAGGGAGCCGAGAAAAAAATACAGAACCACAACGGCAAGGATGGCGCCGATGACGAGGTTCTGAATAATCTCATGGCGTGATTCGGAGATAATCTCTGACTGATCGTAGAATTTTTTTATGGTTGAACCGGGGGGAAGAAGCTCTTTGAGTGCGGATAACTTTTTATCAACACCGGATACTACCAGCAATGTGCTCGCCCCGGGCTGTTTGCGTACAACCAGCGCCACTGCGGGGATGCCGTCGCCTCGTACCGCATAATGCCTCGGCACCCGTCCTTTGCTTACCTTTGCCACATCTCCGAGAAGGACGGTTTCACCGCTCCTTCCTTTTTTTAGAAGGATTGCCCGGATATCTCCCATGGTCTTCAGGCGTGCGTCGCCGCGTATGAGGTATTCTCGGCCTGAGCGGTTTATAAAACCGGCTACAGTGCTGATGTTGTTTTTTTTGAGGATAGAGACGACTTCGGGGATGGAGATACCCAGTCGGCGAAGCGTAACGGGGCGGAAGGTGACGTAGTATGCGCGCCTGTCTCCGCCAAGGACCTCTACAGACGAGACTCCTTCTACACTGCGGAGGCGTCCGGCAATTTTCTTGCTGACAATATTTCGCAGTGCAACGGGGTTGCCAGCGCCGTAGATTACATATCCCGATACCTCCTGTAGCGTTGTCCCGATGCTCTCTATCCTTGGTCGGACATTAGCGGCCAGCCCGCCGCTAAGGCGGGCTAACTTCGTCTGCGCAAGTTGCCTTGCCTCGCCTATGCCCGTGCCGGGGTTGAACTCCACGGAGACCCGCGAGACACCCTGCACCGATATTGAGGCCACACGCTTTACGCCGGGGATGGAGCGCAGTTCGTCTTCTATGGGCCGTGATACGAGTAGCTCAATATCACCGGGGGCCGCGCCGGGGTAGTGGCTGATGATGTTAACCACAGGCACGTTAATAGGCGGAAAAAGATCAACGGGCATATGCCCGGCGGAGTAGATACCGGCAAATACGGTCATTACGAGAACTATGACCGAGGCCATGGGGTACTTTATGACAAGCCCGAGGAAGCGCCGCATCAGTCCGCCACTTTGAAGTGTCGGCTGAAGTCTCGGTAAAAGAGCTCGTAGGCCCCCGTTACCACAACTTCATCACCGGCCTTTATGCCGGAGGCAACCTCTACTATCTTGCCCGATATAAGCCCTCTTTTTATGGGCGTCTTTATATATTTGCCATTTTTTTTCAAGAATACGAAGTCTCTCTCTTTATCATCAGAGACCACCGCGCTTTCGGGGATGGAGAGGGCGCCCCTGTGCGCGGAGAGTTTAACAAGACCGCTCAGCGACTCACCGGGTCGCAGGAAGGTGTCTATGTCTTTGCTCTCTATCCACAAAACCCTTGCTCCCTCTGCCGTGAGCCTCGGCATAACTTTTTTAACCTCGCCGAAGACAATTCTGCCTCCGGGCAGGTTTATCACGGCCTTCAGATCCTTGAGTTCTGCGCCGTGGGGCGCAAAGAGAGTGGCCGTAACACGCAGTCTGCGGGGGGAGATAATATCTGCGAGACGCGCGCCTTTTTCCACATACTGACCTTTAGTTACCACTCGGTTTGTAAAAACGCCATCAACGGGGGCTCGCGCAGTGAGTCCCTCACGAAAAGAGGTCATGGTCTGTTGCAGGCCCGCAAGCTCGCTTTTTAATTTCATCAAGTAGTCTTTCTCTATCCGGAGTTCATCGCCCCTTATCATCTTGCGCTTTACAGCCTCTTTTTTTATACGGACGTCTTTTTCCGCGAGCATGATTCTTTTTTTCATGAAGTGAGTCTTTTGTTTCAGGGCCTTTAGCTTGCCAAGAGCTCTGGAACCACCTATTATGAAGAGCGCATCGCCGCGCCTTACAGAAGATCCATCGGTCACTTTCTGTAAGATGATGCGACCTGCGCTCATGGCATATACTGGAAGCTCGCTCCTGCTTTTTACTCTTCCGAACCACTGTATTCCTACGGTAAAATTCATTCGCATAGGTGTGGCCGTTGTGATAATTGAGGGCAGGGTGACAGCATCTTTTTTTATGTGGCCGGCACCGCCGCCTCCATGTACAATAAGGGCCGAAGATAATACAATAAAGATGACTGATAAAAGAATAATTTTTATTTTAAAAGGTCTCATTTCAACGCCCCGCCTCTTCGCTTTTTTTAATTTT
>CAYYUX010000086.1:0-7025 GCA_964474975.1 uncultured Thermodesulfobacteriota bacterium | reverse complement strand
CCACAAGCGACCTTAACGACCTCTACAGGCGCGTCATCAACAGGAATAACAGGCTAAAAAGGCTTATGGAGCTAAAGGCCCCCGATATTATCATCAGAAACGAGAAGCGTATGCTTCAGGAGGCCGTTGACGCCCTCTTTGATAACGGCAGGCGCGGACGCACCATAACGGGACAGAACAAGAGGCCGCTGAAGTCTCTTAGCGATATGATAAAGGGCAAGGGCGGAAGATTCCGTCAGAACCTTCTCGGAAAGCGCGTCGATTATTCCGGGCGTTCCGTTATTGTCGTTGGCCCGGATCTCCGTCTACATCAGTGCGGTCTGCCTAAGAAGATGGCCTTAGAGCTATTCAAACCCTTTATCTATCACAAGCTCGAGGAAAAGGGCTATGCCACAACCATAAAGAGCGCCAAAAAGATGCTCGAAAAAGAGAGGCCCGAGGTATGGGACGTCCTTGATGAGCTTATAAAGGAGCACCCCGTTCTTCTTAACCGCGCGCCTACTCTTCACAGGCTCGGCATTCAGGCCTTTGAGCCGATCCTTATTGAGGGAAAGGCCATTCAGCTCCATCCCCTCGTCTGCACCGCCTTTAACGCTGACTTTGACGGCGACCAGATGGCTGTCCATGTGCCGCTCTCCCTTGAGGCGCAGACAGAGGCGCGTGTCTTGATGATGAGTACAAACAACATACTCTCACCGGCAAGCGGCAAACCTATTATTATCCCCACACAGGATATTGTCCTTGGTCTATATTATCTCTCCAGAGAGAGGGCCGGTGTAATGGGCGAGCTTAAGAGCTATTCGTCCTTTGATGAGGTGCGGGCCGCCTATGACGCAGGGTATCTGCACTTGCAGGCGCGCATAAAGGTAAAGCATGATGGAAGGATGTATGAGACCACTACGGGAAGGGTCCTTCTGAAAGAGGTGGTGCCAGATGTAATCGCCTTTGATGATATCAATAAGGTGATGGATAAAAAACGCCTTGCCGACCTCATAAACATCTGTTACAGAAGGAGCGGCTACAAAGACACGGTCCTCCTTGCCGACAAATTGAAAGACACCGGCTATAAGTACGCCACAAAGGCCGGTATATCCATCTGTATAAATGATATGAAAATTCCCACGGAAAAAAGCCAACTCCTTGAAGTTGCCACATCAGAGGTTCAGGAAATCCAGAACCAGTACAACGAAGGCCTCATTACCGACGGTGAGCGCTACAATAAGGTCATTGATATATGGGCGCAGGCCACAGAGGATATCGCCGATGCCATGATTAAAAATTTGGGTAAAGATGAAGGCAGTGAGAGTGGCTCTGAAGATAATAAACAGCAGAGCTTCAACCCCATATTTATCATGGCGGATTCCGGTGCGAGGGGCTCTGCCCAGCAGATACGTCAGCTTGCCGGCATGAGGGGACTTATGGCAAAGCCTTCCGGCGAGATTATAGAGACGCCCATTACAGCCAACTTCCGCGAAGGCCTTAATGTTCTCCAGTACTTCATCTCCACTCACGGCGCGCGTAAGGGACTTGCCGATACGGCCCTCAAGACAGCCAACTCAGGCTACCTCACAAGGCGGCTTGTAGACGTTGCCCAGGACGCCATTATAATGGAGGAGGACTGCGGCACACTTGACGGCATCTACATGACCTCGCTTGTAGAAGGCGGCGAGGTTATTGAGAAGACAGGCGAGAGGGTGCTTGGAAGGGTAGCCCTTGAGGATGTCAAAGATCCCTTTAGCGATACGGTGATAGTGAGGGCAAATGAAAAGATAGATGAGGCCAAGGTTGAGCAGATAGAAGAGGCTGGTATAGAGAAGGTAAAGATTCGAAGCGTTCTGACCTGCCGCTCTACCCGCGGCATTTGCTCTATGTGTTATGGCCGTGACCTTGCCAGAGGCCGCCTTGTAGAGCTTGGCGAGGCCGTAGGTGTCATAGCCGCGCAGTCCATCGGAGAGCCGGGCACACAGCTTACAATGAGGACTTTCCATATAGGCGGTACGGCCAGCAGAATGGCCGAGCAGACTACTATCGAGGCGCGTCATGATGGTATCGTGAAACTTTATAACACCAATGTCGCCACCAACACTATCGGTGAGTCCATTGTCATGAGCCGTAACGGCGAGGTCGCTATCCTTGACGACCATGGCAGGGAGCGCGAGAAAGACCATGTCATATACGGAGCGAGACTCCTCGTAAAAGACGGTGAGAAGATATCCGGCGGAACAGTGATAGCCGAGTGGAGCCCCTATACCATACCGATTATCACAGAGTGCGGCGGAAAGGTAAAGTTCGGTGATATTGAGGAAGGCAAGACCATGCGTGAGCAGGTCGATGAGGTGACCGGGCTCTCCAGTAAGGTAATCGTTGCCTATAAAGAAGGGGATATGACCCCAAGGGTTTCCATAAAGGATGAGACCGGTAAGACCATTAAACTGGGTACAGCCGGCACGCCGGCGCGATACCTTCTTCCCATGGGCGCCATCATCACCGTCAACGTAGGTGATGAGCTTAAGGCCGGAGACCTTATCGCGAAGATACCAAGGGAGACAACCAAGACAAAGGATATCACGGGAGGTCTGCCCCGTGTTGCCGAGCTTTTCGAGGCCCGTAAACCCAAGGAATGCTCAGTCGTAAGCGAGGTTGACGGCATTATCTCATTCGGCGCGGATACCAAGGGCAAGCGTAAGGTCCTTGTCACTACGGAGGCAGGGGATGTCAAGGAGTACTTGATTCCCAAGGGTAAACATATAAATGTTCGTGAAGGCGATATTGTAACGGCAGGCGAGCCACTCATGGACGGCTCCATAAACCCTCATGACATACTGAAGGTCCTCGGCGTAAAGGAGCTTGCTAAATACCTTGTTGATGAGGTACAGGAGGTTTACAGGCTCCAGGGGGTCAAGATCAATGATAAACATATCGAGGTTATCGTCAGGCAGATGCTCCGCAAGGTGAAGATAAAGGACCACGGAGAGACTAAGCTCCTTGTCGGCGACGAGGTGGAGCGCTATGTCTTTGAGGAAGAAAACGAGAGAGTCCTTTCCGAGGGAAAGACGCCGGCAGTTGCGGAGCCCCTTATGCAGGGTATAACCAAGGCGGCCCTTTCCACGCAGAGCTTTATCTCGGCGGCCTCTTTCCAGGAGACGACAAAAGTCCTTACGGGAGCCATAGTGGAGGGTAAAGTGGATTATCTCCGCGGCCTTAAGGAAAATGTAATAATGGGCCGTCTTATCCCGGCGGGTTCAGGCTTCAGCAAATACTCCCATGTATCCATGGCTGTTCCCAAGCCTCCAAAAGTAGAAGAAGAAGACGAGTATATGACCGACGAAGATGCCGCTTCGGATAGCGTTACGGCTATAGGAGAGGGACCGTCCTCGGCCCCCTGAGGGGACTCTATGGCGCCGCGTTAAGTAGATTCCAAAAAGGGGCGCGTTGCAGGGGAGGACGCGCTGGCGATGCAGTATGCGGAGGGGGAGGACGTTCGGGGAAAGAATATCAAGGCCTTGCCTGATTAAGGGGCTACAAAGCCCTTAAAAGAGGGGTCTCCCAATAAATCAGATAAAGTGCAATTTACTTATTGACAACGTAATGTAAAGCTGATACTTTAGTATGCTTTACACACAAGGAAAATAAATTATGCCTACACTGAATCAACTTGTACGAAAAGGCAGGAAGAGGATAAAGAAAAAGACCACTTCCCCTGCTCTGGAAAATTGCCCGCAGAAGCGTGGTGTCTGCGTAAGGGTGTATACCACAACGCCTAAAAAACCGAACTCTGCCCTTAGAAAAGTGGCGAGGGTAAGGCTCACAAACGGCATTGAGGTTACGTCCTACATACCCGGCGTAGGCCACAACCTGCAGGAGCATTCCGTAGTCCTCATTAGGGGAGGCAGGGTCAAGGATCTTCCCGGTGTAAGATATCATATAGTCAGGGGTACCCTTGATACCGTCGGCGTGCAGGACAGAAAACAGTCACGTTCCAAGTACGGCGCCAAAAGACCTAAATAAAGGGCGGGTTTAAAGATGCCGCCCCGGTTGAGCCATAGTTAATGGCAGTCATCAGCAAGCATGGCGGCTTAAGGTCAGGTTTGGCCCATCATTGAGCTTAAAGAGGCCGGTAGTCCGCGAAACAGGAAGGCAGAGTTTGTCCTCTTGTTGCATGTTAAAGGGTTTGTATCCGCGGCAGTAGGACCGCCTGCGGTATTAGATGATAAGAATTAAGTGGTTGGAGGGAAGTAATGCCGCGTAAAGGTTGTATTGCAAAAAAGAAGGTTCAGCCCGATTACAGGTATAATGATCAGGTAGTAACAAGCCTTATCAACAAGCTTATGCTTGACGGGAAAAAGAGCAAGGCGCAGTCAGTGCTTTACGGCGCATTTGATATCATTGAAGAGAAGCTCAAGACCGATCCTTTAAAGGTCTTCAAAAAAGCCTTTGATAATATACGCCCTGCCATTGAGGTAAGGTCAAGAAGAGTCGGCGGTGCCACCTATCAGGTGCCTGTGGATGTGAGGCCTGAGCGTAAGTTATCCCTTGCCATACGCTGGCTGGTGCAGTATGCCAGGGCACGCTCGGAAAAATCCATGGCAGAGAGGCTCTCGTCTGAGATTATAGACGCATCAAACGGCAGGGGCGGTACAGTTAAGAAAAAAGAGGATGTTCACAGAATGGCAGAGGCCAACAGGGCTTTTGCTCATTATCGTTGGTAAGCGCCTCCTTGATGGCGCACCCGTCTTGTTTTTTCTGAACCATAGACGTAAAAAAGGCTTTTTGTCCTAAGCCGCTATATAGGGCCAAAGTTTTTTTGTTGTTTTTTTTCAAAAGAATCGTACTTCTCACGTTTTTTTTGACTTGTTCACATCAACACTAAAGAAGATAAAGAGGCAGTCCCTTGGCAAGGTCCATAGCATTAGAAAAATATAGAAACATCGGGATAATGGCGCACATAGACGCTGGTAAGACAACTACGACTGAGCGCGTCCTTTACTATACCGGTGTAACATACAAGATAGGCGAGGTTCACGAGGGTACGGCTGTCATGGACTGGATGGAGCAGGAAAAAGAGCGCGGTATTACAATAACAAGCGCCGCCACTACCTGCATGTGGAAAGACTATCAGATAAATATCATTGATACACCGGGCCATGTGGACTTTACCATTGAGGTGGAAAGGTCTCTTCGTGTCCTTGACGGCGTAATCGCCGTATTCTGCTCCGTTGGCGGTGTAGAGCCGCAGAGCGAGACAGTCTGGCGCCAAGCCGATAAATACAGGGTTCCGCGCATCGCCTTTGTTAACAAGATGGATAGAGTCGGAGCAGATTTTCCCGGCGTTGTTGATATGATGGAAGACAGGCTCAAAACACGGCCCCTTGTCATGCAGCTCCCTATAGGTAAGGAAGATAATTTCAAGGGACTTGTTGATCTTATAACTGAAAAGGCATATGTCTGGGACGATGACAGCCTCGGCGCAAAGTACAGACTCATCGATATCCCCTCTGATATGGAGGCGCAGGTCTCCGAGTACAGAGAAAAGCTCATAGAGACAGCCGCTGATTTTGATGATGACATTATGGATTGTTTTCTTGAGGGCAACCCCGTATCAGAGGACGCCTTGAAGGCGGCCATAAGAAAGGGGACTATTGGGATAGACATAACCCCTGTTTTCTGTGGTACGGCCTTTAAAAACAAGGGCGTGCAGTTCCTGCTTGACTCAGTTGTCGATTACCTTCCCTCGCCTCTTGATATCCCTGCCGTTCCCTGCGTTAATGCCGATACCAATGCCGAGGAAGTGAGAGAAGTCTCTGATGACGCTCCTTTTTCCGCTCTCGCATTTAAGATTATGACAGACCCCTTTGTTGGTCAGCTTGCCTTTTTTCGCGTCTATTCCGGCTCCATGAGCGCCGGCTCATACATATATAATTCTACAAAAGATACTAAAGAAAGAGTTGGACGCCTCGTAAGAATGCATTCCAATAAACGCGAGGATATAAAAGAAGTCTTCGCAGGCGATATTGCCGCGGCAGTCGGCCTTAAAAAGACGGTAACGGGCGACACTCTCTGTGATAAAGACCATCCCGTAATTCTTGAGGCCATGCAGTTTCCAGATCCAGTCATGTCCATCGCCATTGAGCCTAAGACAAAATCTGATCAGGAAAAACTCGGCATGTCTCTTCAAAAGCTCGCTGTAGAGGATCCTTCCTTTAAGGTGAAGGTAGACCATGATACAGGTCAGACCATTATCTCCGGCATGGGTGAGCTACACCTTGAGATAATTGTCGACAGGCTTCTTCGCGAGTTCAAGGTTGATGCCTCTGTGGGCAAACCTCAGGTAGCGTACAAAGAGACAATTACACGCAAAACAGAGGCCGAAGGCAAGTATATCAAGCAGACCGGCGGCAGAGGCCAGTACGGTCATGCCATAATCGAGATGGAGCCCGGCGAGCCCGGCTCCGGCTTTGAATTTGTTAATAAGATAGTGGGCGGCTCCATACCGAGGGAGTATATTCCCGCAGTAGAAAAGGGCATAATCGAGGCCACGCTTAACGGCCAGCTCGCGGGCTTTCCCGTTGTAGATCTCAAGGTCACACTTCTTGAAGGTTCCTACCATGATGTCGATTCATCAGAAATGGCCTTTAAAATCGCAGGATCCATGGCCTTTAAAGACGGTTTGTCCAAGGCTAAAGAGGTTCTTCTTGAGCCTATTATGGCCGTAGAGGCCGTTATGCCCGAGCAGTTCATGGGAGATGTTATAGGCAACCTCAACTCTAGACGCGGTAAGATTCTCGGTATTGAGGAAAGAGGCGGCGTGCAGGTAGTGGCGGCGGAGGTCCCTCTTGCCAATATGTTCGGTTATTCCACGGAGCTTCGCTCCATGAGTCAGGGGCGGGCGTCTTACAGCATGCAGTTTAAACATTACGCACAGGTCCCGGCCTCGGTTACCGAGCTACTTACGGCCAAGGCCCAGGCACAATAAAATATCGAGACAGAGAATTATTTTGGAGGTAAGGAGATGAGTAAGGCTAAAT
>CAYYUX010000085.1:0-7068 GCA_964474975.1 uncultured Thermodesulfobacteriota bacterium | reverse complement strand
ATATTCCGGGAATACGATATCAGGGGCGTCTACGGCGAGGATCTCACAGATGAGATTGCCGAGGGTGTGGGCAGGGCCTACGCCGCCTATGTGCGCGGGGCAGGGCTTCTCTCCGACCCCATTACCTTAAGCGTAGCAAGGGATGTGCGGGTCAGCTCCGAGCCCCTGAGGAATGCCCTTGTCCGCGGGCTTAGAGAGAGCGGCATAAACGTCATTGACGTTGGCGTATGCCCTACGCCCCTTCAGTACTTCTCCATGCAGAGCCTTACCGTTGACGGAGGGTTCATGATAACGGGCAGTCATAACCCCCCGGAGTATAACGGCTTTAAGATTAGTGTCGGTAAAGAGACCATACACGGGGCCGAAATCCAAAAAATAGGGGCCGCTTTGAAAGAGGTCATCGCCAACCCCCCGGAAAGGACAGGAGTCCTTGGCGACCTGCATACTGTTGAGATAATTTCCCCTTATATCGAATACGTCAAGGGCCTCTTCGAGCTTCCCGCCCTTGATAAGGAGATAAAACTTGTCCTTGATGCCGGCAACGGCACTGCCGGCCCTGTGGCCGTGCCTCTTTTGATGGACCTCGGCTGTGAGGTCAACGGCATACATTGCCAGCCCGACGGCACCTTTCCCAACCACCACCCCGACCCAACGGTTCCGGCAAATCTATATGACCTCATCGAGACCGTAAAGGCCAATCATGCGGACTTCGGCATAGCCTACGACGGCGACGCCGACCGCATCGGCGTTGTTGATGAGAAGGGCGGTATAATCTGGGGTGATAAATTAATGGTTATTTTCGCAAGGGACATCATCAAAACCACGCCGGGGGCCACTGTTGTGGGCGAGGTGAAGTGCTCACAGGTCCTCTATGACGAGATAGAAAAGGCCGGCGGAGTGCCTGTAATGTGGAAGACGGGACACTCCCTTATAAAGTCGCGCATGAAGGAGCTCGGCGCGGCCATGGCCGGAGAGATGAGCGGTCATATTTTCTTTGCCGACAGATACTTTGGCTTTGACGACGCCATATACGCCTCGTGCAGGCTTGCCGAGATACTGGCAAAAAAAAGGGCCTCAGACCCGTCGGCGACATTTTCCGGCCTCCTTGCCGGTCTGCCTGAGACGCTCGTAACACCTGAGATGCGCATCGAATGCGATGATGACAAGAAGTTCAAGGTTATCGAAAAACTCGCAGGAGTCCTTGAAAATAACTCTGCCAATGAGGGAGAACTAAGGCTCACTGATGTTATTACAATAGACGGCCTGAGGATGAACTTTGAGGGAGGCTGGGCGCTTGTGCGGGCAAGCAACACTCAGCCTGTACTGGTTATGAGGTTTGAGGCCGCAGACGATGCCCTTCTTGCAAAAGCAAAGGCCTTTGTAAAGAATAAACTCAGCGAGGTAGAGCCTGGGCTTAGCGTGCCATTTTAAAGATTGTTCATATTGGTCGAGAAATCACATGGCCTTGATGAGAAGTAGCACTGCGTCTTTTTTCTCAAAGCATCTAGTTTGTGGGGTGATATATCTCTGACAATGTCGGCAGGCATGGGGTAAGCTTAATGCCGCAAAGTCGATTGCGCCATCATGCCAGCCCCTTTCGGCGAGTAATATCCGCCATGCAGATTCTCGTCCAGCCCCTCCGTTACGCCTTATTAGGGGCTTTTGCTTTCACATTTTCAGGCAACTCCTGTATATTGGAAGAAAATCTCTGAAGGCTCTCTTTCCGATGATACGCTTTAGAAACTGGCGAAAGGTCTACATATCCACATGGCTCTCATGGGTGATGAAACTCATCATGGTGGGCATGGTACCCTACGAGCTTTTTCGGGGCGGCTACGTCTTCTCCGTCCTTATTCTCGTCGCCGTCGCCGCCTCCCTTGTGCCGAGCGTGGTTGAGAAAAATTATAATATATCATTGCCATTCGAGCTTGACCTCCTTGTGACGCTCTCTCTCTTTCTCCATACCTTTCTCGGCGAGGGCCTTGAGTTCTACAATAAATACTGGATATGGGACAAGCTCCTCCATGTATACGGGAGCGCCGTCATCGCCATTATCGCCTTTGTCGTCGTATACAGCCTCCATTACACGAGAAAGCTCCGCCTCACTCTTCCCATGATAATGCTCGTCACCTTCTCCTTTGCCATGGCCATGGGCGCGCTCTGGGAGATAGGCGAGTTTCTTGTGGACGTGACCTTTGGAAAACACGCGCAGAAGGGCCTTACGGACACCATGCTAGACCTTATAAACGACCTCTTCGGCGGAGTTATCGTGGCTCTGCTCGGGGCGATTTACGTAAGATACAGCAGGCCTGAGACAAGGCGCAGACTCGCCAAACCCCTCGGCGAGGTCTTCGGACTCGGTGAAAAAGTAGATCGCGTAAAGGAGCGCCTTCACGGAAGGTTATGATTGTTAAGGGGAAGTGGGGGATATGGAGATGAGGGCCTGTGCTGAAAGTTTCTCCCTCTGCGGCCATGTGATGGGATGAGTCCTGGCCCGGCCAGCCTCTCCCCGTGCCACGGCGTGATGGGCGACCTCGGGTGCTCCAACGGGGTATTAAAAAAATTTGAGCTTTCTCTTATAGTGGATGCTGTTTCTGTCCGTTGGGTCTACCTTAAGGGCCTCTTTGAAGTAGGCGGCGGCGCGATTAAAGTTGGCGGCGGCAAAGTAGGCCCTGCCGATGAGGTTGAGTCTTCCTGCATAGAATTTTTTTGTCAGTTTTTCGTAAAGGGCCTTATCGTCAATCCCCACGGGCAGGCGGAGATAGGGCAAGACCGGTTCTCTGTAATGGACGAACTCGGCGATATTTGGCGAGATGGTATTAGTATGAAGGCTCTTTGGGCCTGTGAATTCCACCACAGGCATATCGTCTGTCATGAGCCGTCCATTCCCGGCGTACTCTCTGACTCTGTCCTCGTTCATTACAAAGGTAGCCAGAAATTCCGCAGGGTCCTCAAGGTCGATGTCGGATAGGAGCCTTTTGATATTAGGTCTGCTGAGTTTTTTCGCCAGCGCCGCGTAGTTCACGGTGAGTTTTTCATTTGTGCCTATCATGAAGATATCGGTGTTGGCCAGCCAGATGGATGTATGGGGAAAGACGGACTGAAAGGTCCGCACCATGATTCGCACGTCTTCTGTGGAGAGGTTATAGAGGGGTATCCACTGCGAGATGATGCCGCCTTTTTTCAGGTGCGCCTTTGCGAGTTCGTAGTACTCCTTTGTGTATAGGTTGACTACGCCGGCAAGGGCGGGGTGCATGGGTTCTTCTGTAATGACATCGTATTTTTTATTCGTGACCTCTAAAAAGCTCCTGCCGTCGTCGATATTTATTCTTGATACGGGGTTGTGTAATACGTCCATATTGGCGTCCTTGAAGTAAGAGGCGCCGCCGATGACGGCGCGCGCTATCTCCACGTTGTCTACCTTTGTCACGGGAAACTGGCTAAGGGTGCCGAAGGTCGTGCCAGATCCGAAGCAGATGACAAGGACGTCTTTTGGGTCGTTGTGCAGGGCCATTGGCAGTACGCCCTGAAAGCGGTTTATCTGAAGGCCCTCGTAATAGGCCGCTGTGGCGCGGTTGCCGTTTACCCAGAGCCGTTTGTTTGATGCCTCGAGACCGGCACCCTTGCGCTCGGCTATCATGACTGTGGCCGTGGCGCCTTCTTTATAATAGAGCATCTCCTCGCCTTTCCTGAGGAGAGATTTATGTAGGCTTAAGGGCATGTTCTGCGGCAGGGCCATCAGTAGCAACGTCATTACCGCCACAGCCCCTACGGGTATGGCGTACCTTGAGAGTTTATTGCCAGAGGGGTTGAATAGCGCGATAATCAGCCCGATGAATATGTTGATGGCGCCGGTGAGGATAATAGCCTTCTGCATGCCGACGAAGGGGATGAATATAAAACCGCTTATAAAAGAGCCCAGTATGCCGCCTACGGTATTGAGGGAGTATATGTTGCCGATTTTTTTGCCGACACTCTTCGCGCTCCAGTCATAGACCTTGCATATAAGTGGAAAAGTTGCCCCGAAGAGAAAGGTCGGGATGATAAGGGTGATGAAGGCCGTGAAGAAGTTGAGATATATGAACTCATTCCAGCTTGGTGTGGAATCGAGGCGGGCGTAGAAACCCATGGCCGGAAGTTTATCGTAGAGGATTATGAGGGCTATGGAGCTTAGGCCTATAAGCGCTTCGACAATGGCCAGTATGGAAATTACGAGACTCCTTGATTTTATCCTGTCAAGAAATATGGATAAGACGAGGCTCCCGAGGGCTATGCCTGTAAGGAATACACCGAGGACCACGGCAAAGGCGTATACCGTGCCGGTGAGCATAAAGCCCAGTATTCTTGTCCAGATAACCTCGTAACAGAGACCAGTAAAGCCTGAGAAGGCAAAGCCCCAGAGCACGATGGCGTTGAAGTATGAGGGTAGCGGCGCTTCGGTGTCATTGCCTTTATCCTCCGAGATGACGGGCGCGTTTTGGATTGCCGCGGAGCCAGTTTTTTCATCTTTGAGCTCTGCGCTCCTCCCCGCAAATATTGCGGTTATGCCGATGATGAAGTTAAGGATGCCCGCACCGTAAAGTATGGCGCTCAGCCCGAATGAGGGTATGAAGAAAAAGGCCGTCAGCAGGGCCCCTGTGACGGCGCCGATGGTGTTAACGGTGTATAGCCCGCCGATATCCAGGGCAAATGAGCTTGTGCCGCGCGCGAGCGTCTTGCTCAATATGGGAAATGTAGCCCCCATGAGGGTAGTGGGTATGATAAGGAGGATGGCCGATAGCATGAATTTTATAAGGGTGAGCCCGGCAAAGCCCGGTGCAATGGTCTGGGCAAGATAGACGTAGGCGTTGTTGTTAAGGCCGAGGAGTAGACCGAAAAATATGGCGTAGATACCAACGAGTATCTCCGCCGTGCCATACCACAAGAAGCCCCTTCCACGCCGCTCTATCCACCTGCCGCCAAGAAAACTCCCAAGGGCGAGACCGCCGAAAAAACAGGTAAGCACCGTGCTTACGGCAAGAAAGGTCACGCCGAAGACAAGGGTGAGGAGCTTTGTCCAGACCATCTGATATATTAAGGCCGCGATGCCAGAGGCAAAGAACAACAGATATACAATGGCTCTCAAATAACTACTCCCGCATAATATTCAAGCCCCGCGACAGGCCGAGCGCCAAGGCCACGGGGAGACTTTAAAGGTTAATAAGACACTTTATATATTTAACCACAAAAGGGCGGGTTATTACAACTCTCTCTTGTCTCGAAGCTCTGAATAAGGGCGTGGTTAGAGATTGACTTTATATTTGCCCTCGCTATTCTTTAAGTTAAGGCGATTATTGTAACTCAGGGAGGGAGCTGTTGTGAAAAAGATAGGTGAGCTATGCGGAAAACCTTAATATGAGTGCGTCTGCTGTCCTGAGTGCGGCCATGAGTGTCCCCTTGACGCGGGAGAGGGTTTTTGCCCTGTATGCAGCCCCGAAGAGCCGGTGAAAAAGGGGGATTATAAGGGCCAAGGCGGATCTTAACGCAAGGCCATGATGCCTGTTGTTTGTTTAGGGCTGTTTTTTAACTTTCAATCCCATGGGGATTATTCGGTTCCATCCTGACTTGAAGGCTTCACCCTGTAGTAGTCCCCACTCTCACCTTCCATCCTTAAATAGCTCAAACTCCGCCGGAGTCCCGGCCTTGTCCTCAGCACCGTCTTTTTCTTCTGTGGCTGATTCCATTGCTTCTGCCTCTCCTTCTTCGGACCTCTTTCCCATGAGCCCCATGTAAATCGGCCTCTCGAACATCTTCTGGTAGGGCGTCCAGTTGTCGCCCTCCTCACGGTCTTCAGTCATTACCCGAAGGGCCGCGACCTTGGCGTCCATGTCATCAAGAAATGATAATAAAATGGCCTCGGCCATCTTCGGCCTCTTGGGAGAGCCGTATTCAAGTACGCCGTGGTGGCTGAGGATAAGGTGGTTCAGGGCTATACGGATTTCTTCGGGAAAGCCGGGTATGGCGGCAGTCTTTTTGTTTACAAGCTCCACGCCCATTGTGATATGGCCGATGAGTTTGCCTTTGTCCGTATAATCAAAGGAGCTTGTATAAGATAGTTCATATATCTTGCCTATATCATGGAGTATGACGCCGGCCATGAGCAGATCGCGGTTTATCTCAATGTCCTTTGTATAATGTCCGGCCACAAAGTCAGCGACAGCGCAGATGGAGAGTACATGCTCTATAAGCCCGCCTATGAAGGCATGGTGCATGGCCTTGGCGGCAGGGGCTATCTGAAACCTTTGCCTTATATCGGAGTCATTGAATATGGCCTCAAGGAGGGACTTTATCGCCGGGTCCGTGATGGTGGCGATGACCTTATCGAGGTCTTTTATCATATCCTCGGTCTTTAGCCTTGATGAGGGCAGAAAGTTGGCAGGCGAGTACTGGCCATCAGGGACTTTTTCTATGGCAGAGACATTGAGCTGTATAACGCCCCTGTAGGAGATGGCAAAACAGCGCGCCTTTATGATATCTCCCGCCTCGAACTCACGGGCCATGGCCTCGGCGTTATCCCATGCCCGCGCGTCAATGGCCCCCGTGGAGTCCATGAAGCGCAGATTGAGGTAGGGTTTGCCCGCCTTGCTGATGCCCATGTCTTTTCTCGCCACGAGAAATACCTCGTTTAACCTCTCGCGCTCTTTTATGTCTTTTATGAATATCTTTTTCATTGTTATATCGTAGACTCTCTGTGTTTTTGGTTCAGGGAATGTCTTATGTATAGGAGATGCCTTCTTCAAGAAACCATTTGACGTAACGCCTTATACCCTCTTCTATAGAGACCTCTGGGGTAAAGCCAAGGAGCCTCGCGGCCTTTGACGTATCAGCAGAGGTGATGGGTACGTCTCCCGGCACAGTGGGAAGGTAATCTATTATCGCTCGCTTGCCGAGGTTCTCTTCGATAAGGGAGATGAGCCTTTTTACATCTACTGTTCTTGACCCGCCGATGTTGATTATCTCGTAGCGGTGAGGTCTGTATACTGCGGCGGTAAGGCCCTTGATGATATCGCCTATGTAGGTGAAGTCCCT
>CAYYUX010000084.1:0-7099 GCA_964474975.1 uncultured Thermodesulfobacteriota bacterium | reverse complement strand
AAGAGTAGCCGATGCCCGCCGATATCGCCCCCGTTGGTCTCTCCTTGACCTTTACCTCCAGGTCTATCTTGTCCGTGGACGTTCCTCTCACCTTCTCAATATCCACGCTATCAAAAAAGCCCAGTCTCTTTAATGCGGATTTGCTCTTTTTGAGCCCCGTGGCGGAGTAGAGGTCTTTCTCGTCGATGTATAGCTCACGCCTTATGACCTTGTCGCGCGTCTTTGTGTTGCCTGTTATGTTAATCTTGTCAACATGAACAAGGTTGTTTTTCTTTATATCAAAGGTGAGGTCCACTGTCCTCGTCTCGGTATGAACATCGGTGTGCGGCTTTACCTCAACGTATGCGTAGCCCTTGTCGCCGTAAAAGTCTTTTAGCCCCTCGATATCGCGCGTCAAGGTTGCGCGGCTGAATATATCACCCTTCTTTGTCTTGAATTTTTTTAAGAGATTCCTCTTCAGCCCCTCGATGTCACCGGTAAGTTCGACGTCGCCGAATTTGAAGCGTTCGCCTTCTTTCAGTAATATGGTTATATAAAACCATCGTTTGTCAGAGCTCAGAAAGACCTTGTGGTCAAGGATATCGGCGTTGATAAAACCGTTGTCATAATAAGCGCCGATTATCTGGGAAAGGTCGTTCTGAAAGGCGAATTCGTTAAAATGCCCTGACTGATTGACAAAAGAAAAAAGCCATGACTCCTTTGTCGTCATGATATGCTTTAATTTTCGCTCACTGAAGAAGGAGTTGCCGAGGATGGTTATGCGTTTGACCCGCACGGCGGCGCCTTCTTTTATCGTGAAGGTGACGGTGGCGTCAAGACCGTCGGATTTTGTCTCGGCCTTTACAGTGGCGAGGAAAAAACCCTCCTGCGCGTAAAGCGCCTTTATCCTCTTTACGTTGTCACCTATGGCAGATCTATCAAGGAGGACGTTTTCTTTAATTGTAATGACGTCTTTTATCTTTGCGTCCTCGAGCTTTTTATTTCCCTTTAAGACAACGGCCTTTACAAAGGGCGTTTCCTTTACAAATATGGTCATGACCTTTCCCGATGTCGTGTCCGTAAGGTCGACACTGATATCGTCGAAGTATCCTGTGCCGTAGAGGGTGTTTATGTCTTTTTTGACATTATCGGCGGAAAAGGGGGCGCCTACCTTTGTGGTGAGTTTTTTAATAACCGCTACGTCGTCTATTCGTCTGTTTCCCGAGACCTCGATAGCCTTGATGACGCCGGTTTTATCAACGGGCCTCTCTCTGATAGCCGTGATAAGTTTTTTGTATATCTCCGGCGTATTCTTGTGTATGGCGGAGATAAGTCCCTCTATGGATGATGCGCTTCTGTTGTAAAAGGCGATATCCTCGCGTGATTTCAGGCTGAAGGCGCGAATATCCATGTTATAGGTATAGCCTATGCGCGTAACAGAGCCTAAGATGGCAAAATCAGCGGGAGCCTGCTTGGCGATCATAAGCGCAGTCTTTTCGTCAAAGCCCGTACTCGGACCCTTGGCGACGAGCTTCTTGATTACGTCAAGGCCGACCACCTCGGCGCCCTCGTCACTCATGCCTGAGGCAAGGGTATCCATTACGTCTCTTCGCGCACGTGATATGCTAACGCCGCTGTGCATGTCAAAGGGCAGAATAATGACTTTCAGTTTCATATTGCCTGCCATCACCCCAACGGGTATTAGCAATATAAGCAGGGTTATAATAAAAAAAGTATATCTTTTTCTCAATGCAGGACAACTCCTGTTTTATTGTTTTTCAGGGAAGACTCTGAATCAATGAGCCTTCCTTAATCGTTATTTATTAGAGAGCCGTCTCTCATGGTCAGGCGGATGCCCATCATTGACGCGAGATCCCTGTTATGCGTTACTACAACAAGTGCCGTATTCCTGAACCTGTTAAGCCCCAAAAGGAATTCGAAGACCTCGCCCGCCGTTTTTGAGTCAAGGTTTCCCGTAGGTTCATCGGCAAGGATAACATCTGGCTCCTGCATGAGGGCGCGCACTATGGCAACCCTCTGTTGCTCTCCTCCAGATAGTTCTCCGGGCTTGTGAGAAGCCCTTGAGCCCAGCCCTACTTCGTCAAGGAGCCTCTCTGCTCTTTTGCCGGCCTCATCGAATGAGCTTCCGCCGATAAGGGCCGGCAACATGATGTTCTCCCTTGCCGTAAACTCCGGCAGGAGGTGATGAAACTGAAAGACAAAACCAACAAAGCGATTCCTGTAAGAGGCCAGCGCCTTCTCTCCAAGCCCGGCCAACGATTTGTCGCCGTAGTAGACCTCGCCTGATGTAGGCCTGTCAAGGGCGCCCATGATATTTAGCAGAGTGGATTTGCCTACGCCCGAGGCGCCGAGAATGGCGATAGTCTCGCCGGCCTCGATGACCAGGTCCACGTCATGCAGTATCTCTACCGTCTTCTCAGGGGCCTTGAAGCTCTTGCTTATCTTTTCAAGTCTTATAAGGCCGCTCACTTTAAAGGCCTCTTCATTATTCGTATCTCAGACTGTCTACGGGCCTCATCCTGGCCGCCTGCCACGAGGGGTAAAGCGTTGCGAGAAAACTTATGCCCAGAGAAAAGGCTATTATGATAATAACCGTCATCGGCTCTACCCGTGAGGGGAGCTTGTCAATATAATAAACGCTTGGCGGCAGTATCTTGAAGTGAAAGAGCCCCTCTATAAAGGAGACCACTCTCTCAAGGTTCATGGCCACGGCCACACCGAAGACGGCCCCTGCAAAGGTTCCTATTATTCCTATAATGGCCCCTTCGACCATGAATATTTTCATAATACCGCCGGGGCTCGCCCCGATGCTCTTAAGTATAGCAATATCCTTGTGTTTTTCCATAACTACCATAATAAGGGTGCTTATGATATTTAAGGCCGCCACGAGGATAATAAGGGTAAGTATTATGAACATAGTGACCTTCTCAAGCTTCAGGGCCGAGAAGAGGCTCCTGTTCATATCCTCCCACGTCTTTGTCCAGTAAGGGCCTTTAAGCTCGCGCATTACGGTATCGGCTACACCGCGCGCCTCGTCAACGTCATGAAGCTTTATCTCTACACCAGTTGCCGTATCTCCAAGGCGGAAAAATTTCTGCGCGTTATGAAGCGAGATAAAGGCAAGCGACGAGTCGTACTCGTACATGCCAAGCTCGAAGATGCCTGAGACTACGAAAGAGGTCATCCTCGGCATCGGTCCCGCAGGCGTCATTGTGCCCGTGGGAGAGATAAGGTTTATCCTGTCTCCCGTTACCACCGATAGCCTCTCTGCAAGCTCTTTGCCAAGGACTATGCCGGGTCTTGCGCCCTTTTTATCACCAAGTTCCACATTCAGCCCCTTTAGGGAGCCTTTTTTAATCTTCTGCGGCACAACAGTGGCCTCTCCCGCTGTTTTTACCTCAAGGCCGCGCACCACGGCGCCGATGGCCGATGAAGCGGAAGAGAGCATGGCCTGATTGTAGGTAAAGGGACTTGCCCCGGCAACGCCTTTTATGGAGCGTGTCACCTCGGCCACACGCTCGTAATCTTCTATGCCGTGACCCATGCCGAGGACTACCACATGGGCGTTAAGCCCGAGTATCTTGTCCTTAAGGGTATCCTCAAAACCGCTCATCACCGAGAGGACAATTATAAGCGCGCTCACGCCTACGGTAATCCCCAGTATGGAAATAACGGTTATTACAGATACAAATGTCTGCTTTCTCTTGGCCCGAAGGTACCGCAGACCAACAAAAAACTCATAAGACATATAAGACCTTTCAATTTTCTCGTAGACAAAATAAAGTTCGCAAAAAAATAAATCGGGGGCTGTGCCGCAAAGCTTTCAATTATGCCTCATGCCCGGCGAAGCTAAACTAACAAAAGAAAGCAGGACAGGAAATCAATGGGGATGAGCCCTCTGTTGTCATAAGCAGTCCTTTCTCCTTCAGGACTTTCGCAGGAGCGGAAATAGTATTACATCCCGTATGGAGGCCGAGTCTGTAAGGAGCATGACGAGGCGGTCTATTCCTATGCCCTCGCCGGCCGTAGGCGGCATGCCGTACTCAAGGGCCCGGATATACTCCATGTCCATGGGGTGGGCCTCATCGTCTCCTGCCTCGCGTTCGGCAAGCTGTCCCATGAAACGCTCTCGCTGGTCAACGGGGTCGTTGAGTTCGGAAAAGGCGTTGGCGATTTCTTTGCCCATGATAAATAGCTCAAAGCGGTCGACGAGGGCCGGGTCGGACTCGCTTTTGCGCGCAAGAGGCGATACTTCAAGGGGATAGCCCGTCACAAAGGTAGGGCGCATGAACTCCGGCTCGCCCACCTTTTCGAATATTTCAATCAGTGCCTTTCCGTGGCTTACGTCCTTATGAAGAGATATGCCGAGGCTCTCTGCAAGGGCCACTGCCTTTGCTTTATCGGTAAATACGGCTTCGTCGGCATCTGCGTATTTTACAATGGCATCGTGGACGCTTATTCTCTGCCAGGGACGGCTGAAGTCCAGCTCTTTACCCTGATATTCTATCTTCAGCGTGCCGTGGATTTTTTTTACAATCTCGCAGACCAATTCTTCGGTGAGCTCAATGAGGTCTTCATAAGTGGCGTAGGCCTCGTAGAACTCTATCATGGTGAACTCGGGGTTGTGCTGTGTGGAGATGCCCTCGTTACGGAAATTTCTGTTTATCTCAAAGACCCGTTCAAAGCCTGCGACGATAAGCCTCTTAAGGTAAAGCTCCGGGGCTATGCGTAGATAGAGGTCCATGTCGAGGGTATTGTGATGGGTGGTAAAGGGCCGTGCCGCGGCGCCTCCGTAAACGCTTTGAAGCATGGGCGTCTCTACCTCAAGGTAGCCGCGCTGTGCAAGAAATTCTCTCAGATAGCGTATAATCTCAGTCCTTTTAAGAAAGACGTCTTTGACGCCGGGGTTTACCATGAGGTCGAGGTATCTCTGACGATATCGGGCCTCGACGTCTTTGAGGCCGTGCCATTTTTCAGGCAATGGGCTGAGCCCCTTTGTAAGAAGAGTCAGCGCATGCACCTCTATTGTCAGCTCTTTTGTGCGCGTTCTGAAGAGCCGGCCCTCAATGCCAACGATGTCGCCGGTGTCGTATTTTTTAAATTGGGCGAAGAGTTTTTCTCCGAGGATGTCTTTTTTTACGTATGCCTGCACCCTGCCGCTACGGTCCTGAATCTGGATAAAAGAGGCCTTGCCGAAGTCCCGCTTTGCCATTATCCTTCCTGCGACCTTTACAGAGTCAGTAGAGGCGGCGAGGTTTTCTTCATCCAGATCTCCGTATCGGAGGGCTATCTCGGCAGAGGTAATATCGGGTTTGAAATCATTAGGGTAGAGTTTTACGCCGTCCTCGCGCAGGGTCTGCAGTCTTGCGAGGCGTCTTAGATGTTCATCGCTTGATTTTTTTGCTGATTCTTCGGTTATCTCAACTACGCCGTTATCTTCCAAAAGGGCCTCTTATGATTTAAAGGTCTTATAAAAATCTCTGTTAAATTCAGAACTTAAACAGTTAGGCAAGTATATAAAAATATCCTATTTACCCTACTACGTCAAGGGAAAAGGCATGGCCCGAAGTAAGGCCGACAAAAAGGTATTAGTGGGATTGTCAGGGGTTATAAGGGGAGTACTCTTTGCCGAGGGCCTCGGCCACGCCCTTGTTTGTTACTCGGCCCCCCATGACATTAACGGCCCTTCGTATGGCAGGGTCTGCCTTGGCCGCAGTCTTCAGCCCCTTTGAGGCGATTTTTATGATATAGGGCAGGGCGGCGCCTGAGAGCGCGAAGGTTGCGGTGCGGGGTACGGCCCCCGGCATATTGGCCACGCCGTAGTGCAGGACGCCGTCTACATCGTAGACCGGCTGTGAGTGAGTCGTCGGGTGTATAGTCTCGATACATCCGCCCTGGTCTACGGAGACGTCTACTATGACGGAGCCTTTTTTCATGGATCCAATCATCTCACGGCTTACAAGCCTCGGTGTTTTCTCGCCCGTCATGTGTACGGCGCCTATGAGGAGGTCGCATTGGTTAATGCTTTCTTTTATATTGCTCTCTTTGGATTCAAGGCACATAAGGCGGTTTCCGAGTGCCTTGTTTACCTTGCTCATCCTGTCGGCGTTTTTCCCGATGACGATAACTTCGGAGCCGAGGGCAAGGGCCACGCGGGCGGCGTTTGCTCCTACCATGCCGAGGCCAAGTATCACTGTACTGCCACGCTCGGCACCGGCGGCTCCGCCGAGGAGTACGCCTGCCCCTCCTTCCGGTTTTTGAAGATAACGTGCGCCTATCTGCACAGATAGCTTTCCCGCTATTTCGCTCATGGGGTTGAGGATGGGGCGGTTTCCTATATCGGTCTCAAGGGTCTCGTAGGCCAGGGCCGTGGTGCCGGCCCGCAGGAGTGATTTGGCAACGGACTCGTTGGCGGCAAGGTGTAAAAATGTGAAGAGCATCATGCCGTCACGCATGAAACGGAACTCGTTGTATTGGGGTTCTTTCACCTTTACTATAAGGTCTGCCTTTCCATAGACGCCGCTTGCCGAGTCTGCGATTACTGCCCCGGCCTCTTTATATTCTTCGTCGGTTATTCCGCTTCCAAGCCCTGTTCCTGTCTCTACATATACCCTGTGGCCGGCCTCGACAAGGGCCATGACACCGCTTGGCACAACGGCCGCCCTGAACTCGTTGTCCTTTATCTCCTTCGGGATACCTATCTGCATGGTATAAGGTCCTTTTCCTTCATGGGCGCGGCAGGTGCGCAGGTGGCGTGTCTAAGAGCAACAGTGTTAACTTCCTATTGGTTTTCTTTGTCTTGCTTTCTTTTTTTTAAATTTATTTTAGCGGGGCGCAGGCCGCGTGTTCAATAGCGGCAGTGTTAATCCCCTATTGGTTTTCTTTGCCTTACTTTCTTTTTTCCAAAAGAAAGTAAGGGAGGTTTAGCGCGATTCAAGTCCTGTATCCCGGCGCGGGTTTCTCAGAAGCACGCTTCTTGGCCCTTTACCCTCTGAGTGGTCCTTTGCGGGCCGTATTTTTTTCAGGAGGTGGAGCCGGTCCTGGGCCTTTAGTTTTTTGTATATGAGCACCCAGGCGCAGGGGTTATCGGTGTCGACCT
>CAYYUX010000083.1:0-7213 GCA_964474975.1 uncultured Thermodesulfobacteriota bacterium | reverse complement strand
TGTGCCGGCATATTGAGAAAAATACAGGCAGGGCCCCTGAAGGAAAGGCTCTGGGGGAGATAGAAAAAAGGGCGCGCGAGGGGGCGATGAGGGCGGAGAGGAGAAGACTTGATGGGTAATAAGGGCTGAAAAAAGACGAGTCCTTTTCGTGTCGTTTTAATCTGCTATTGCCCCGGGGTTTTTGTACTGAATACTCATGAGGCGGTTGGTAACTCACCGTATAAAACACTCTATTGAGAGGAGAAACACAATGTCATTTTCAGATTATCTTGAGATTAAAGTACTTGATCATGTTTTTGGAAAGGCGGCTTACACCATGCCCACTGCCTATGTGGGTCTATCAACGGCAGATCCCCTTGACAGCGGAGCCGGTCTTGCCGAGCCCGTAGGCGGAGCCTATGCAAGGGTGGCTACTTCCGCCATTGATTGGAACGCGGCGGCGGCAGGGGCCATAAGCAACGCCAATGCCCTGACTTTTCCCGCGGCTACGGCCTCGTGGGGTACGGTGACTCATTTTGCCCTTTTTGACGCGGCAGTGGCCGGTAATCTGCTTGCCTCGGGCATACTTACGATATCAAAGGCCGTCGGCACCGGCGACACTGTTAAATTCGACATAGGCCAGCTTTCGGCTACCTTGGATTAGGTCATGGCAGAGTTGCTGATACGTCTCAAGAACAACACTTGCTCTAATTCCGCAGGGGATAGGATGTGCTACAAGTCGGGAGATGTTGTGGTGGTCAAACCTGATGGCCACCGCTGGGGCCGGGCAGAGGGTATGCCTGACTTTGCGGTTATTCAGACAGACAGAACCGTTGCAGAGATGGAACAATTTACAGCCGTCCACGAAGTCCCTGAGATAGAAACGCATGAAGTCTCTCTTAAGGAGTGGATGGAAGAGAAGGCAAAGGGCGGCAAGGGCCTTTTTTCAGAACAGCCTACAGAGGGAAAAAGGCAGATACGAAAGGTAGGGCCTAAAAAAAGGAAAGTGGCAACAGTCATTCTCACAGGCCCGGTTCTCCGCCCCTATACGCGGCGAAAATGGGGAATAAACATAAGGGCTTTATCATTAGCGGCTAAAAAAGATTTAACGGCCCTCGGCCGCGTCGCCATCCCTTTTGTTCAATTACGCATAGCCCTTTGTGACAAAACAACAGGAGTATCGGCCTGATGGCTACAACTATAATCAAAACAATAAAACCCTCCGGTGGCGATTATACCTCCCTCTCGGCATGGGAGGCAGGTGAGCAGAGAGACCTTGTTACCCTCAATGAGATAGCCGTTGCCGAGTGTTACTCCATGAGTGACCTCACGACTGTTTTGGTTAGCGGCTGGGTAACAGACGCTACGCACTATATCCGCATATATACTCCTACAGCTGAAAGGCACGACGGCAAATGGAACACAGCCAAGTATCGTCTTGAGCCTGACGCCCGATATGCGAGTGTATTGGATGTCAGAGTACCTTATACTCAAATAGACGGTCTTCAAGTTCGGCGGGCGCATGTTGGTTCCGGCGATACGAGAATGGTCATTATTTTCAGCGGGGGCGCCAGTAATTGCCAGCTTTCAAATAGCATTCTTACTGCTCCAGGTGTAAGTTCCGTCGGTATCTATATGACATCGGCGTCCCCTCTCTTTATATATAACAATTTAATCTACGATATCCTTAACGGCGCAGGTGTAAATGGATATGGAAGTCTCTTTGCCTATAACAATACCATCGTTGGCTGTGTTACCGGTTTTGACCATAAAACAGGCGATGCTTCTCAAACATGGACTCTTAAAAACAACCTTGTATCAGGTTCAACTACAGCAGACTATGTTAATGGCAGTGGTACTTTTACCGTAGATTACTGCGCCTCCGGTGATGCGACTGCTAATACCTGGGCAGGTACAGGCAACAGAATAAATCAGGTGTTCACTTTTGTAGATTCGGCAGGTAAAGATTTTCACCTTGCCTCTGGAGATACTGGCGCAAGGGACTTTGGAAGGGATTTATCTGCTGACCCCAATCTTGCTTTTACCACTGATGCAGACGGCCAGACACGAAGCGGCGTCTGGGATATCGGCGCAGACGAGTATGTGGTCACGGGCGGCGGCAGTATCCTTATCTCAGGCATCGCAGTAGGACTAAGCTCATTTGCCGGCAATACAGGCCTGGATTACGGTGCGGCGGGTGCAGTCACGGGACTGTCCGCTATGAGCGTCTCGGCAGTCTTGAGTTATGCGTTGAACGCTCCCCTCACGGGGCTATCCGCATTCTCAGGCTCGGCCATTCGCGATTTCTACGTGAGCGGCGCTACCGCGGGTATCTCAGGAGCTACAGGCCTTGGCGGACTTGAGCATGGCATAGCAGGCTTATCATCGGCGTCGTCTTTTTCTAACGCAGGCCTTGCCATTTTGAGAGTGGTAAGCGGGGCCGCTGGTATTTTATCCCATGTCTACGGTGATATTAGAATCTCTGGCCTAAGAATTATCTCCGGCAGTACAAATTCCTTTAGCGCCTTAAATGGCGGCGTAGCTCGTGTCCGTTATATCGGAGGCGCCGTGGCCGGCAATACTGCTCTCTCGGCGAGCGAAGGAGTTTTCAGGGCCGTAGACGGCCTTTTAAACGGAGTTTCATCCTTAAGCGCCGGTATTACGAGCCTGGCCGTGAAAAATCTTTTCGGGCAAACGAACGTCTTATCGACACTTGCAGGCGGTCTTGTCATGGATTACGGGCTTGGCGGATCGTCCCTCTCAAGCCTGCTTCTCGGAGGCGATATCCATGAGGTTCTCTCCTGCGGAGGTTCTTTTCCCGCGTCCTTCCGAGCCGTCGGGGTCCCTGTCTTTACCAGGCCTTTTTCTACGGCTTTCAGGGCAGACGCGCCAATAGTCGATGTGACGAGATACGGGGGAGGTGGGTACCCTACGGTGCAGGCGGATTCAGAGACGGCTAAGGTAACGCAGGACAACATCAACCCCGGGGTGACAAGATGAAACAACAGTTCAAGGTAAATACCGCCGAGACCTTTCGTACCTATGTTTTTGAGAACAACCGCCGTGCCGTGCCATCGTCGGCGCTACTGACCATCTATAGGCCTGGTTCTGTAGAGAAGCTCGTAGACAGCGCGCCCATGACCGTGGCAACAGATGGTCTGCTTACATACTCTCTCGGCATCGCGGAGAACTCCGTGGCAGGTTCAAACTACAAGGCGGAGATAACATATCAGCTTGGCGCGGAGACCTTCTACGCCACGCTCTTTTACGATGTGGTGCGGAGTAAACTGGTAAAGGTTATTACAGATGAGGACATCGTTAACGAGTTGCCTCAGCTAAAGGACAATGGCTGGCGTGTGAACGGCTCGGCCAAGTCCGGCTCCCTTACAACGATTACGGATTCCGAACTCTCCCGCTACTCCGATGAATATTTTACCGGAGGCCTTGCCACCTCTCTTGATAAGGCGGAGATGCGCGAGATAACCGCTTTCTCTTCCGTCACAGGCACGGTCACTACAACGGCCTTTTCCTCTGCCATAGCCGTGGGCGAGAGATATGCGCTCCGCCGTTCCTTTGGCCGTGAGATTCAGCGTGCCTTTGAGAAGATTGAGGAGAGGATAATACGACTCGGAAAGAGGCCGGAGCTTATCCTCGACCCGGCGGATCTGAGAGAGGTTCATATATATTTTTCTGTCGCCGAGGTCTGTAAGGGACTCGTTACGGACAGGGAGACCTTCTGGTGGGATATCTGGAAGGACTATGAGAGACGGGGCGAAACGACATTTGAGGCCCTGCGTTTCAAGTACGATGCCTCAGGCGACGGCTACATTACGGGCTCCGAGGCGGACAGCCTCCTTCATGTAGTGAGGACGGGAAGAAGATGAAAAATCTCTATCTCAGAGCGCCCGTTTTCGTGAAGGATGCACCGCTCATATCGCAAGGGGGTTTACGTTGAATAATCTTGAGACCATCAGATCCATTACGGAAAATATTAACGCCCTTCTTACCGCAGAGGGACTGAACCTTGCTAAAGAGAACTCGACGGACAATAAGAGCGTCCCAGCAAGCCTATTTCCATACGGCATTGTATCCTACGATGGCGAGACCTTTGAGTTTACCCATGGTCAGAGGCCGGGATACAGCGACGCTGAATTCACAATAACCGTGGTTTTGAAAAACCGGGGCATGAAGGGCATAACAGATGATGAACAGAGCTGGGTCCATAAGATAAGAGATGCCCTCACGGTAAAGACTATTAACACAGGCAGGCTCGGAGCCTCAATGCCTGTAAGCAGGGTGAGGACCAAGTCCGTTAAGGTAGATAGAACAGGCTACGTATCAAAGCTCGTCTATGGCCTCACCATAAGGTACAGATAGCAGGCGCCTGAGATTCTTATGGCGAGCAGGCATTAGAGAAATTCAAAAAGATTAAAGGAGATTGAGACCATGGCGGAGAACAAATTATACCTTGCCCTTGGCGAAGAGGCGATACGCGGCGTGAAGGAGTCCGGTGTTGTTGGATTTATACCGCTTCTTTCACCGGGTATTCCGAAGATGGAGATTAACGAGAAGAGAAGGGAGGAGTTCAGGGGTGAGGATTCCCTGAAGGGCGGCGCGCCCTTCAGGCGTCTGGACAGAAAGTGGAGCGCCTCGCTGGAGATACCCTTTTTTACAGAGGCAGGCGGAGTCTCCGGGACCATGGGAACCATATTGAAACACTTCTTCGGTCATGCGTATACCCTTGAGAATGGAATCACAGGTCAGTACTCGCATTCATTCAGCCCCGTGGCCGACCCCTTTGGCCCTACTGCCCTCAACACAAAGGCCTTGACGCTCAATATGAATATAAACGAGGGCTCGGTTATGAAAAACTGGCCCTTCGTAGGAGGCCGCGTAAGCGCCCTTGGCTTTACCCAGGAGGCCGGACAAAGCCTTAAACTCACGGCGGATATGTTTGGCCAGTTCAGGGATGCTGTAACGGCGGAGATTGGCGGTGCTGTCTTTGCCGCAGAGAACCTCCGCTGTGATTACAATAATCTTACTGTCTATACAGGCCCCGTGACGCGCCTTGGTGTGGCGCCTGATTTTACGGATATGACCTTTGCCTCGGCGACGCAGATAAGGCCCGACAAGATAAGCCTGAAGTTTGAGAATGGGATGAGCGATGTCCTGCGCCTATCGGGGCTTGATTATCCCGATAAGACCCGTATGGGTCAATTTAAGGTCACCCTTGAGATGACCATTGACTGGGAGGACCCTGCAAGCGGTTTTTCATCGGTTACGGAGTTTAACGCATGGATGGCCTCGGCAGGTTCAACGAACTTTGCCCTCCATTGGGATACGGGCGCGCAGGCCGGAACGGGAGATAACCACGGGCTATATATAGACCTGCCTGTCATGGAGAGAACGGGAGGAATTCCCGATTATTCCCTTGATAAAGATCCCATGATAACGCTCAAATACGAGGGCGTTTTTGACGGCTCGGCAACGCAGTACATGGCCGGAGTCATATTGAAAAATACATCAATGGCCCTGTAAGGGGTTTTATTTACCGGATTACTTTTAAACGGAGGTCTTATGGCTATCATAAGTTTTGATAAAGATGTGCTTATAGATTATGTCCCGGCCTATGGCGGCAACAGGGACTCGGAAGACCCCTGTGTGGTGCGTCTGAAGTTTGTCCCATATTCCAGGGTGCAGGAATACTCGCGCCTTCTTGCCGCGAGGGCAGGCGGGGCGGCAGGTGACGCCATGAAGACGGTGAACCTATCGCAATCGGTTCAGAAAAAACAGTTTGTGGAGAACGTCGCCTCTGTATCAGGTTATTACATCGGGGAGAGGGAGGTATCGGGGCCAGAGGATTTTTACGAGTCCGCTGATACGGAACTTGTCACGGAGATAATCCGCTCCATGGAGAACATACATAAACTTTCCGAGGGACAAAGAAAAAACTGACAGCGGGTTTCCGTTGGAGCTTTCTCGTGACCTCTGACGGAAGCCCCTTTAAGTGCGATGAATGCGGCAATGGTTTGAGAGAGGGGCGTAACTGCGCCAACACGCGGGGTCTCTCGGAAGAGGCAAGGATAGTTGAAAGGTTCACGGCCGGGGTATCTGAAGAGATAAAGATGCGATGCGCCGTAAAGGTCTTCAGCCTTGGAGAGATACGTTTTTATGAGTGTCCTCTTACCGCCATCACCGTTGATACGCTCGATATCATCAGAGCTACCTGCCTTGTGGAAAGCTCAGGGCGGTTGTTTTTAGATGGCGGATGGTCGGACCAGCCGCACTGGCTTGTCGAAGCCTATGAGATATATAAGCGGGAAAGTTTTGAATATCTGAGGGGACGTAAAAATGGCGAATGAAAAAGACATAGAGGTTGTTTTCAAGGCCCCGGAAGAGCTCTCTTCCGTGGTGGATAAGATACTCGGCTCTGTGCTTGAGTCGAGCTCCGCTATCAATGATAACTTCGCGGGGCTTATCTCCACGGAAGATGTGGATGCCCTTGATAGTTACGCAACGGGGCTTGAGCGTGTTACAGGCATTGAGGCCGATAGGGTAGGGCTGATTAAAGAGAGAAGCGCGGCAGAGGCGGAGCTTGCCCGTCTCAAGGCGTCGAGCCCCTACAACGCCCCGGCCCCGGGCTCCGTCGGCTCTGAGGTGGCGAGCTCTTTTGCCTCTTACGATACTCAGCTGACGGCCCTGCAGGACTATAATACCAATGTCATCACAGAGATGATAAATGCCCATGAGTCGCAGGCGCAGATAGAGGCCGCCTACGGAGACCTCTCAATACAGTCGGCAAAAAAGGCCCGCGACTTGAAGATTCAGTACGCGGGAGAGGCCTTTGGCGCGGCGGCCAACTTCATGGAAAACCTCTTCGTGGCCGCGGGTTCAAACAGCCGTTCCATGTTCGAGGTTATGAAGGCCGCGGCCATTTCTCAGACCGTTATTGATACCTACGTATCGGCTCAGGCGGCATATAAATCCCTTGCGGGCATTCCTGTCGTCGGTCCCGGCCTTGCCATTGCCGCCGCCGCCTCGGCCATAGCCGCAGGTCTCGCTCGCGTAGCGCAGATACGGAGTACGCCCTTTGGCGGGGGTACTGCAGTTACGGCGGGCGGCGAGGCCATAACCACTCCATTTACAGGAGGCTCCCCTCAGGCCTTTCCCATTCAGCAAGGTAGGGACAATGTGGCGCAGACGCTTACGGTCAATGTCTACAATCCCTTGAGCA
>CAYYUX010000082.1:0-7361 GCA_964474975.1 uncultured Thermodesulfobacteriota bacterium | reverse complement strand
TTTTTTTCTATTGCTTTCTTTTTTTTGTGTAATTTTGCGGTGCGCAGTAAGCGTGTTTAAGGCTGACGGGGTTAATCCCCAATTGGTTTTCTTTTTCTTACTTTTTTTCCCAAAAGAAAGTAAGGGGGCTATTGCCAGGGCCGGTACGTACCGGCCCTGGTTTTTTAATCATTGATTACTGTCGCGGATAATGTTATAGCGTGACCTGATAGGTGTGGCAATTAGGGCTGTGAGAGTGAGCTTGATTCCCACGAGGAGAAAACTTCGTGCCGGTACTTAAGAAAATACTATTTATATGTGTGGGAAATACGTGCAGGAGCCAGATGGCAGAGGGTTTTGCTCTGTTTCATGGCGCCGGGCGCGTGGAGGTAAAGAGCGCAGGAACGAACGCCGCCGGGTTTGTAAACGGCACCACTATTGAGGTGATGAAAGAGCGTGGCATTGATATTAGCCGCCAGAGTTCCGACCAGCTTACAGATGCGATGCTCCTCTGGGCAGACGTCGTGGTGACACTTGGCTGTTGCTCTGCCGATGAGATATGTCCTCTCTCTTACATCGGCGAGAAATATGACTGGCCCATAGAGGACCCGCTCGGCATACCTCTCGAAGAGACGCGGCGCATAAGGGACGAGATAGAGCAGAGGGTGAAGGGGCTTATAAAAGATGAGTAACGGAAATAACATACTCGTTGTTGATGACGAGCTTGATATACTTAACCTCCTGGACTATACGCTATCACGGGCGGGTTTTAATGTTATAACTGCCCACGATGGTCCAGATGCCCTTGTTATGGCCTTGAAAAAGGCCCCTTCTCTTATTGTCCTCGATATCATGCTTCCTGATATGGACGGAACTGATGTCCTGAAGAGATTGAAGGATAATAATGCCACACGTCATATACCCGTAATAATGCTTACGGCCAAAGGCGACGAGATAGATAAGATTGTGGGCCTTGAGCTCGGAGCAGAGGATTATGTGACAAAGCCTTTCAGCCCCAGGGAGTTTATCCTGAGGGTAAAGGCTGTTTTGAAGAGGGTGAATAGCGGGGATGTTGAGGATAAGACCATCTCTCACAGGGAGATTACTATTGACATAGAGAGGCACAAGGTAAGTGTGGCCGGCAAGTCGATTTCCCTTTCCACGAAGGAGTTCAAACTACTTAAAAAACTCATGTCTTCGAGGGGAAGGGTTCTTTCCAGAGACAGTCTTCTTGACAGCGTATGGGGAGAGGATTGTTACGTTACGGAGAGGACAGTGGATACACATATAAGGCGTCTGCGCGTTAAGCTATTTGGCGCAGGTGTCTACATTGAGACTGTGCGCGGAGTTGGATACAGGTTTGTGGAGTAGCTGTCTTGAGGTGTCTCGGGTTTGCCTGTACGCGGCCTGGCCTTATTGAAGAGGGATACATAGTAGATGGACAAAACATTTGTACTTGAGGCCGTTGCGAGGGAGATGCGCACGAGCATAGCCGTCCTTGACAAGGAAGGGGTCGTTAAGTACGCGAACCCCTTTTTTATGGCTTCTTTTCCAGCCTCCGATACCGTCCTTGGACGGCATATAAGGGATATAATAAAAAACACTACCCTCCTCGGAGCAGTGGAGTCGTTTACGGGCCAGAGTGCGGCAGTGCCCGAGGAAATAGAGATAGAAGAGGCCGAGAGGTACCTTAATGTAAGGATGGTCCTTCTCCATGAAGGCGGCTCGCCGAGCCTCTTGATTTTTCTTCGTGATATTACGGAAGAAAAACGTGTTGAGACTATTAAAAAGGATTTTGTTGCCAATGTTTCTCATGAGCTTCGTACACCGCTTGCGAGCATTAAGGGATACTCGGAGACCCTCCTTGATGATGTCGAGAGGACGACTCAAAAGGAATTTCTTGAAATTATAGACCGTCACGCCACAAGGATGTCGAGGATTATTGACGACCTCCTTATTTTGTCAAGGCTCGAGTCCAGTGCCGTATCCCTTGTCTCGTCCACTGTGGACTTAAAGGAACTGATTGGCTCTGTTGTTAAGGGAGTTATGAAAGGTGCCCAGAAAAAAGACATTATCATAAAGGCCGAGCTTCCCGATGTCCTTCCATCTGTTATGGGAGATAGGGACAGGCTTGAGCAGGTAGTGGTTAATCTTATTGATAACGCGATAAAATATACGCCTTCCGGCGGTGAGGTAAGCATTACCGCCGAGGCTAATGGGGCGGAGGTCTGTGTCAACGTAAGCGACACGGGCATAGGCATCCCTTCAGATGATATATCAAGGATCTTCGAGAGGTTTTACAGGGTTGACAAGGCGCGGAGCCGCGCCCTCGGCGGCACGGGCCTCGGCCTCGCCATAGTCAAGCATATCATACAGGGGCATAACGGACGTCTTGATGTAAAGAGCGAGCTTGGCAAGGGCTCGACCTTCAGTTTTTTTCTTGAATCCAGTGTATAAATCCTCTGCTTTTTACTGCGCTCATGAGAGGGGCCTTGTAAAGAGGCTCATTATGCCGGCCCTATTCCATTCCGGCTTCTCGGCGCATCTTAATCCATAATCGGAAAAACTCCATATCAGGTATCATCATTACATGGGCGAGAATAATTTCATAATCAAGGTTCGTGACCTTGTAAAAAGCTATAACGGCGTAGAGGCCGTTAGTGGCGTTTCATTCGATGTCCGGCCAGGGGAGATATTCGGCTTCCTCGGCCCCAACGGCGCCGGAAAGACCACCACCATAAATATCCTATGCACGCTCCTTGGGTTTGATTCCGGCACGGTGGAGGTTAATGGATTTGACTGCGGGAAAAACCCTCATGACGTTCGCTCTTCCATAGGGCTGGTCTTTCAGGAGGTCACGCTGGATAATCAGCTAACTGCCTATGAGAACCTGAAATTTCACTGCTACATGTATAATATGGACAGAAAGACTACAAAGAAGAGGATAGACGAGCTTCTTGATGTAGTGGGGCTCTCGGACAGGCGTGGCGACCTTGTGAGGGAGTTCTCCGGCGGCATGAAGCGCAGGCTTGAGGTGGCCCGCGGACTGCTTCATCGCCCAAAGGTACTCTTTCTTGACGAGCCGACCCTCGGTCTTGACCCTCAGACACGAAACCATGTCTGGGGTTTTATCGAGAAGACGAGAAAGGAGTTTGGCAATACCGTATTCATGACTACCCATTACATGGAAGAGGCCGAGGTTTGCACTCGGATAGCCATCATAGACAATGGAAGCATAATAGCCTGCGCGCCGCCCGCGGAGCTTAAGAAGTCTCTGAAGGGAGATACCATATATCTTAAGACCAATGATGACGTGCTTGCGGCTGACGAGCTTTTGCAAGGCTTTGGTATAAAGGCTCTGCCCGTAGATGGCGATGGCGGCGGGCTGTCTTTTCGAGTTGAGGCAGGCGAAAAATTCATCCCCCGTCTCTTTGAGGCCATTGATGTTGAGGTTCGCTCCGTGAGCCTCAAGAGGCCGAGCCTTGAGGATGTCTTTATCGACCTTACAGGCAGGGAGATTCGCGAAGAGCCATTGCCCGGGAAAGTAGGCCGTAATGCGATGATAAGAAGGAGCAGGTAAAAAAACAAAGGTATGCAGATGTTTTCCTATAAGGCCGTTTACGTCATAGTGATGAGGGAGTTCAAGAGGTTTTTCCGCCAGCGGGGACGTTTTATTGTCTCCATGGTGAGGCCTCTGATATGGCTTTTTATCGTGGGCTCGGGTTTTACGAGGATTATAGACAAGAGCGGCGGAACGAATTATATTCAGTTCATTCTTCCCGGTATCGTGGGCATGACCATACTCTTCAGCTCCATATTCTCTACCATCTCCGTTGTCTGGGACAGGGAGTTCGGTTTCCTCCGTGAGATGCTTGTTGCCCCTGTATCACGGGTCACAATTGTCATGGGAAAGCTCCTCAGCGGAACGGCCCTTGCCGTATTTCAGGGGACTCTCCTCCTCTTCATAGCGCCTATAGTGGGCCTTGACGTAGGTGTAATGGATTTTATTTTTATGATTATTCTCATGATAGTGCTGGCCCTTGCCATCACATCCCTGGGGCTCTTTGTGGCCTCTTTTCTCACCTCCCTTGAGGGCTTTAATGTTATAATGAACTTCATCGTATTACCCATGTTCTTTCTCAGCGGGGCGCTCTTTCCCCTGAAGGCCATACCGTGGAGCATCAGGGTTTTGTCTTACATAAACCCCTTGAGTTACGGAGTTGATTCCTTTAAGCATATTCTTCTTCCCATGGGCGGAAGGCTTACCCCTGAGATGCCCTTTATCCTTGATATCGCCTTTGTAGGGACATTCGCCGTTGTTATGACCCTCTCTGCGGCCTATGTCTTTGAGAGAAAGAAGTAGGGTTTTAATATGAAAAAAGATGGGACGAACCTTACGCCCGGCACTCTATACCTCGTATCTACTCCCATAGGCAATATGGAGGACATTACGCTCCGCGCCTTGCGTATCCTGAAAGAGGTGGACATTGCCGCCGCAGAGGATACGAGGGTAGCGAGGAAACTTTTCTCTCATTACGGCATCAAGACGCCCCTTGAGAGCTGTTTTGAGCATAATGAAGGCGCAAAGACAGGGGGCTTTATCGATAAACTCTCCCATGGACTTAATATCGCCCTTATCTCAGACGCAGGCACGCCCGGTGTATCAGACCCTGGTTTTCAGCTCGCACGCAGGTGCCTTGAGCGCTCCATAGGCGTAGTAGCGGTGCCGGGGCCCTCGGCCGTTATCTCTGCCCTGTCTCTTTCGGGTTTTCCCATGGACAGCTTCAGCTTCATGGGTTTTGTCCCGCGCACTTCGGCCAAACGAAAACGGTTTTTTCTCTCCCTGCGCTCCGATTCTGCCGGCACGTGCGTAGTTTTCGAGACCACTCGGCGCATGAAGGCATCTCTTCGCGACGCCCGCGCCGTCCTTGGAGATATCCCCGTAGCTATCGCAAGGGAGATGACAAAGGTTCATGAAGAGGTCATAAGGGGTAGTATAAACGAGGTCTTGGGGGCCATTGAGACCAGGACCCTCAAGGGCGAGGCAGTCCTTGTATTGCGCCTTGAGAGAGCGGGGCTTGCCCCTGAAGAGGCCGCCTCAATGATGGAGGCCCTGCTTCGGGAGGGATTGCCCCTTAAAGAAGTCGTAAAGGCCGTAACAAAAGAAGCGGGGCTGAATAGGACAGCGGTCTATAAAGACGCCATGGCCATGAAGGCAAAGCTCGGTCTGTAAAGACCTGCGAGGCGGATAAAAGAGGGCAGATAAATTAAGGGGTAAATCTCTTCAGGAGGCGGAAGATGACAAGGTTTTTTATCGGTATCATAGTCGGCATTATTGCGCTTATATGCTTTGTCTATTTCGGGGGAGCCGATTACCTCCGTTCCGCGGGCAGACACGCCGACAGGGCCGCCGAGCAGGTTGAAAAGTATGAGAAAAAGATGCACGGCATGAAGGATAGGGCGCAAAAGGTGAGAGAAAAGGCCGAGGAGGCCGGCAAGAAGATAGAAAAATATCTCCCATGAGAAACCCCTTTACGGTGATGTCTCAGGTGGTTTTATCAGGAAGTTGAAGGTAAGGTCAAGGATATCCGTTCCCACGTATATGCTTTTCATAACAAGCTCCGCCTCATCGGCTTTTTCCGTCAGCGCGTGAAAGACGAGCAGTTTCGAGCTTACTTCATGGGGCGCAAGCCTCTCGGCGAGGTCATAAAAGACTTCTTCCGCCCCTTTAAGGGAGGCGGTGATACCCTTTTTATCCAGCTTCATCATGTAGAGGTCTGTAAAGTCGAAGGGCTTGAAGTATCCTGCTTTGCTGTCACGTAGCGAGGTAATGGCGGGGTCGTACAGAAGTCGATTCCTTGATTTGTTTGTTATCTCCATCTTTATAAGGACATAGCCCGCGTCAAAGAGTTCCGTTGCGAGAGGTGAAGTGAGAGAGGATTTTTTTCGTATCTGCCTCGCCGTAACCTTTACGAGATTGTCCTCGTAGACAACGGAGTCGCCGTCTGTTGAGTATCCCTCAAGGGCGTACTGGCCCGGATAGAGAAAACCCGTCACTGCTTCGTGATGGGCGCATCCGGAGATAAGGCCCATTAGTATTAGTATGACCGGGAGGGTGGCGGCGGTCTTTTTAACGTGTCGCAATATCTCAGTATAAATGTATCTCACCCCGAATGTATGCCGCTGTTATATTGTCCGGGATAAGCGATGAATAAACGAGAAGGCATTTGGTGAAGGTCTCGTAATGCCATGAGGATAGGTCCTTCAGCCGCATTTGTTATCTCTCTGAAAATTCATCGAATTCCCCTGTATAATTACCCCATGAAACCTCTACGTCATCGACGCGGGCCATGGGAGGTCCTCCGTTACGGCACCATTGTATGACGCCTTTTACGGCTTCTTCATCGCCTTCAAGGAGGGCCTCGACGTCTCCGCCGGGTTTATTTCTCACCCAGCCGGTTACGCCCTCTTCTCTTGAGATCTCAAGGGTGCTTGCCCTGAAGAACACGCCCTGTACACGGCCTTTTATGAGTAGATGAGCGCGGACCTTTTCCATCTTAAGAAAATAACATATTTAGCCCCTTCCCGCAAGGTCTCCGCCCGAGGCCATGGCCGTGGAGCAGAGGGGTGCGGTTGAAAGTGTCTCTCTAAACTTGATAGAAATGCCTTTTGACGTTATCATAAATCCCTTCGGGGAGGAGGTTGCATGCAAAGTAAAATTACTATCATAGGCGGCGGTCTCGCTGGTATTGAGGCGGCATCGATAGCGGGAAGGCTCGGGGCGAATGTATGCCTCTACGAGATGAAACCAAAGCAATTCTCGCCTGCCCATACCATGGAGGGGCTCGGTGAGCTAGTCTGTTCCAATTCTCTTAAGTCCCTCGGCGTATCTAATGCCCATGGTGTCCTTAAGGCCGAGATGGAGGCCCTCGGCTCTCTTATGATGGATGTTGCCATGAAGACCCGTGTGCCGGCAGGCGCGGCCCTGGCAGTGGACCGCGGGGCCTTCTCGCGCCTTGCAACAGAGGAGTTAAAGGCCATGGGCGTAGAGGTGATAAGAAAGGAGATATGTGAAATCCCTGCGGCGAGGCCCCTTGTCATAGCCACCGGGCCCCTTACCTCCCCGCCTTTTGCCGAGTCCATAGCAGAGCTTTTGGGAAAGGACAATCTCTTTTTTTATGATGCAGTATCCCCTGTCCTGACCCTTGATTCCATTGATATGGATAAGGCATACTTTGGTTCGCGTTACGGGAAGGGCGGAGATGATTACATAAATTGTCCACTTGACAGGGAGGAATATGAGAGATTTGTAAGTGAGCTTATCTCTGCCCGCAAGGTTACGCCGCGCTCTTTTGAGTCCACGGCCCTCTTTGAGGGCTGTA
>CAYYUX010000081.1:0-7369 GCA_964474975.1 uncultured Thermodesulfobacteriota bacterium | reverse complement strand
CAACGCATGTAGTGTCTCCGCCGTACTTCAGGTATTGTCTGCCCGAGACGGCCACGGAGCCCCTTGAACCCCAGCAGTGTATATTCATCGTGTCTTGAATACCTCGATAAAAAAAGGTTTTTGCCCCTCCCAAAGGGAAGGATGTTAATAAATTCTGGTTTCCGGCCTGATATCAGATACCCCTGAAAGAAGAGTCCCTTTAAGAGGATGATAGGATAAATATCAGAGGGCTTCAGTGATAAAAGTCTCTTTTGAGATGGGAGATGAGGGGTTTTTTTTATTATTTCCTGATGGCCGCCGCGGCAGAAGCGGCCATGATGGTTTTCAGGGGTACGCCCTGCTCCTGCGCTATCTTTTTGCAGTCCTCGTACTCGGGCTGAATATTCACTCTTCGGCCCTGCCGCATGGAAAACTTAACGGATACGGTGCCGTATTCGGTTTTTACCTCTTGAATGGTCCTTTCAAGGCAGTGCCTCTCTACGGGGTGCGTCCTAACGCCGATAGTAGTTGATTCAGTAAATATCGTATCCAGGACGGCCTCTTTATCTTCCTCTTTTGCGAGGACGCTGAGGAGGGTTCCGGGCCTTGATTTTTTCATCTGCGCAGGAGTGTAAAAGACATCAAGGGCGCCGATGGCGAGGAGTTTTTCCATAAGCCAGCCCCCTATCTCAGCGGTCATATCGTCAATAGTTGTCTCAAACATGATAAGCCTCTCTGCATCTCCGGTCTTTGTTGCCCTTGAACCCGTTATAATCCGCAAGAGGTTGGCGGCCCCGGCAAAGTCTTTTTTCCCGGCGCCGTAACCCGTTGCCTCGAGGACCATATCGGGCATGGGGCCAAATCCCTCTGCCAGAGTTTTTATAATGGCCGCTCCTGTGGGCGTGGTAAGCTCAAAGGGCGCGGGGCCTGCCACTGTGGGCACGCCTCTTAGTATATCAAGGGTAGCCGGGGCCGGTATGGGTATGGTGCCGTGCATGGTCTTTGCCATGCCTTGGCCGAGGGCCACGGGAGAGGCGAAAAAAGATGGATTGCCAAGGGAATCAACGGCAACGGCTGAGCCGATTATGTCGATTATGGAGTCCATGGCGCCTATCTCATGGAAGTGAACATCCTCGGGGGCTACGCCGTGAATACGTCCCTCGCTGACGGCGATTAGGTCGAAGATGGCTATACTCAGCTCCTCTACGCGGGGCGGGAAGTCGCTCTTTTCTATCATTGATTTTATGGCGCGGTAGCTCCTGTGATGTTTACTCTCTTTTACCCGCACCTTGAAAGACGTACCCGTAATGGAGTGTCGCACCTCCTTTGAGGTGACGATGTTTATCTCGTCTCTATCAATAGGGAGCTTTTCAAGGGTCTTTATTATAAGGGCAAGGTTTACGCCAAGGTCTATCATGGCACCGAGGAACATATCTCCGCTAATGCCCATGGGGCAGTCTATATAAACAGTATCCATCAGTTTTTTTTTACTCCTTGTTTATAAGGGCCGCAGTGTATCCTGCGCCAAAGCCGTTGTCGATGTTTACTACGGATATGCCTGAGGCGCAGGAATTGAGCATGGCGAGAAGCGTTGTCATGCCGCCGAGGTTCGCGCCGTAACCCACGCTTGTGGGCACCGCTATAACGGGCCGCGCCACAAGCCCTGAGACTACGCTGGGCAGGGCGCCCTCCATGCCTGCGACAACTATAAGGACCATGGCGTTTGAGAGTTCTTCTTTTTTATGAAGAAGCCTGTGAAGTCCCGATACGCCTACGTCATAGATGCGTTTTACTCTGTTGCCCATGGATTCGGCGGTTACTGCCGCCTCCTCGGCAACGGGTATATCTGATGTGCCGGCGCTTATAACGAGAATGTCCCCGCGTCCGGCCTTTAGAATGGGGTGGGTCTCGATAAAAAGCGTCCTTGCGAGCTTATTGTAGAGACTGACTTTGAAAGTCTTTTTAAGCGCCCGGGCCTTGGCGGCATCGAGCCTTGTAATAAGGACGTTTTCATCTTTTTCCCCGAGCTTTTTGGCGATTTTTCTTATCTGTGCCGTTGTCTTGCCCTCGCCGTATATTACCTCGGGAAAGCCTCGTCTGAGGGAGCGATGGGAATCAATGGTGGCAAACTCCAGATCTTCAAATGGTAGAAACTTCAGCCGCTCCATGGCGGCCTTGATATCTGTATCACCGCTTTTAACGTCTTCAAGAAGTTTCTCTATTGCCTTGATGTTCATATCGACCTTACATTGTTTTCTTTTTTATTTTCTTTTTCGAAAAGAAAGTAAATAGCAATTGTATGGAATATGCCGGAGTTTCTGATACTTTTACTTCCTATACAGTCCTCTCCGTCTCAGAATCGGAGATTATTTGCGCTATGTCTAGTATGAATACAGGTCTGCCGTCGCCCATGACCGTAACGCCGGAGACTCCCCATATCTTCATGAGCGGTGCTGTCAGGGGCTTGACGTAGGCGTCCATCTCTATGCCGAAATCATCAACGAGTATACCGACGGGGCCTCGAGGGACGGACTTTCTCATGGTTCTCTGAGTCCCGGTATCCACTATAAGAACGGCCCCGGGCCGCGTCTCTGTCCTTATGCCCATACGTCCGGCGAGGTCCACGAGAGGAATTTTGTTGTCCTCGTACTCAAAGTCCTTTGTATCCGTGGCGCAGTCTTCAATCTCAACTACCTTTTCTATAAGGGATAGGGGCGCGAGGAATTCTTTTCCTCCCGAGGTTACAAGAAGCGTCTTGACGATAGATGTTGTGCGGGGCATCTCCAGGCTTATTGTAGTGCCGGCGCCCTCTTTTGAGTCTATGTAAAGGGCCCCGCCGTGTGCCTCAACTATCTCTTTTACCACATCCATGCCTACGCCGCGCCCCGATGTATCCGTAACAGTCCCGGAGGTGGAAAGCCCGGCCCTGCACGTAGCCATGAGTATTTTTTCTCTGCTCATGGAGTCTGCCTCCTCGGGAGAAAGGCCTGATTCAATAAGTTTCCCACGCACACCTTTTACATCTATACCCCTGCCGTCATCGGATATATCTATAACTACACGCTCACGTTTCTGGTATGCGTTAATGCTAATTGAGCCCACGGGGTTTTTGCCCTTGGCCTTTCTCTCTGATGAGGTCTCAATCCCGTGGTCAATGGCATTCCTTATGATATGCACAAGGGGGGAGGCAAGGTCATCGAGTATGGCGCGGTCAACGCTAATATCACCCCCCCTTATAGAGAGTCTTACGGCCTTGTTACCCTTGCCCGCCATGTCACGGACAATACGCGGCAGGCCCCCTGTAAGGTCCTCTATGGGAAGCATTCTCGTGGAGAATATGCGGTCGTGGAGGCTCTCAAGGGTCTTTTCAAGGTTATGCACACCGTCTTTAAACTCGATGTTATTTATCTTATTGGAAAGCGCCTTGAAGGAGCTGAGTATCATGAAAAGTTCTCCTGCAGTGGCAAGAAGAGCGTCAAAGACCGAACTATCGACTTTAATCATGCCCGGGAGTCTCAGGGGCGCAGACTCAGTGGGGGCGGCTACCTTCGCAGAGGGGGGTTCTTCTGTAGCCGTCCTCTTCGCCTCGGCTGTTCTGTCATCAAGGGCCTCGCCTTTTTCAACACGGAGGATAAGTTCCTTTAACCGGTCAAGGGAGGTAAATAACAGGGCGATGAGTTCTGTGGTGGCCTCTGCTTTTCCATCGCGTATCTTCGATAACCGGTCTTCCTGTGCGTGGGCAAGCTCCTTTATGGAGGTATAGCCCATGGAGGCTGACATGCCCTTTATTGAATGATAATGGCGGAAGAGCCCATCGATAAGCTCCTTGTCCGATGGTGTTTTTTCAAGGGCCATAAGGCGCTTCTCTATGCCCTCAAGGTGAGAGTTGGCTTCCTGAAGATATAGTTTCTTGTATTTTGCGTTATCCATCGTGGCGGGCCGTGGTTAGACATTTGCCGGAGAATGCGGCTTTAAGCGATATCAAGTACGATTCCAAGGGCCTCTGTGCGAGTAAAGGGTTTTGTAATATAGGCGTCAGCGCCGAGCCTTTTAGCGTCCTTTATTATATCATCATCACTAAGGGAAGAGCAGATAACGACCCTTGGCGCGCGCGGCAGGGCCATAATCGCCTTCGCGGCCTCGAGGCCGTTTTTTATGGGCATAACTATATCAAGGATAACTATCTCGGGTTGGAGTTTTTTTGTAAGCTCTATTGCCTCCTGCCCATCGCATGCCTCGGCGACTATCTCGAAGCCGCCGGAGGTGAGGGCGTCTCTCATTACGTCGCGGAAAAAAATCATGTCATCGGCGATGAGTACTTTTCTGCGCCCGGGAGTAAGGATTTTATTGGCGAGCTGAAATATGGCATCGCAGGACACATCTTCTATATCGCCCGGGGATATAGCTTTATTGGCGCCATGTTGCAGCACATTGTCTCTGTCTCCGCGGGGGCCTTCTGTATTGCCCCATACTATAAAGACCTCCGGTGCGGAGATATCAAGACCAAAAAATTGTCCTTCTATCTGTATTACGATAATCTTGCCCGGTTGTTCCCTTTCTGCACAGGGGCCGCCGCCGAGTACAGCGCTGTCAACAACGGTTACGAGCTGACCGCGTAGGCTGATAACGCCTTTTACAAAACTGCTTCCGCCGGGAAGAAAATAGATATCATCAGACTCGATAATGCCGTATATGCAGGCCGTATCTATGCCGTAGTATTTTTCGGAGAGTTTAAAGACTAATTTGTCCGTCACTCGTATTGTCCTTTCCCTTGCTGTTGAATATGGCGTGCCTCAGCTCAGTTTGAAGCTTTCCACTACGGATTTAAGCTCAGCGGCAAGCTCGGCGAGTTTACTCGATGCCTCCACTGTCTCCGTAATGGCAGAGCCGTGCCTCTTTACCGCCTCCTCCATAAGCTCGGTACTCTTGAGGTTTTCTACGGCTATCTCGGCAATCTTGTCTGTGAGTACTGAACTTGTCTCCATCTTTGCCTTCTGCTTATGAGTCAGCCCCAGCACAAGGGATGCCCTTTCCACTACATCAGAGGTGTACATGGTGATATCAGAGAGTATCTCTCTAATCTTACGGATATCTTCTCTTCCGCCCTTGAGGTTGGCCGTACCTTCACCTACGGCCTTTACTACGCCCTCGACCTCGTCGCGAAGGTCTTTTACTATTATAGCGACTTCGTTAACGCTTGCGTTGGTGCTGTCGGCGAATTTTCGTACTTCTCCGGCCACCATGGCAAAGCCCTTTCCGTGTTCACCTGCCTTTGATGCCTCGATAGTGGCGTTAAGGGCAAGTAAATCCGTCTGTCGAGAGATATGGGTAATAACATCGAGTATCCTCGGTATATCGCCGAGCTTCTCGCCGAGCCTCTCGGCGGCTGAGGCGGTATTTTCAACGCCCCTGAAGATGGTTTCCATTTTTTCCATGGCCGATGTAGAGGTAACGGCGCCGCGGTGAACCATGGAGTTCACCTGATGGGAGGCATTGGCGCTGTCTGTAACCTTGTTTTCAATCTCATCGGCGAGCATGGCCAGCTCGCGCACGGTCTTTGATGCCGACTCTACCTGTCGGGCCTGCTCCGTGGCTCCGTTGTATATGCTGGAGGTCCCGGCGATTACGTCCTTTGAGGTCTTATGGCCCCGCTTCACTATATCGCTTAATACGCTTTGGGCCTCGCTGAGGTTTGTCACGGCATCCGTTATATGCTCTACAAGTCCCTTGAGATTGGTAGACATGAGTTTGATGGCTTCCTCAAGGTCCGTTGTCTCGTCTACAAAAAATATTTTTTCATTTCCGAGGTCCTGGCTGTGAGAGAGGTCGCCTGCGCTTATTCTGCGGGCCTCCTCTGTGATGAGGTTGAAGCGTCTTGTAAGCCCTCTGGTGATGATGGCACCAAGGATAAGACCGATTAGTATGGCGCACAAGAAACTCAGCGGTTGCCGCATCCACTCGTCCACCTCTGCCCTTGCAACAATATTAGGCACAAAGGCCGCTACGGCGACTACTACTATGAACCCCAGAATGAACTTATACCCTATAGGTGTCTTCATCCCAATGCCGTCCTTTGCTAAAGTTTTTGTATATTGTCTACCGCGATGTATGTCCTTTGCCCCATCCTGGGCGCAAGGGCTTAAAAATGGCTGAATCCCGATGCGGCGGCCTTCATCTTAAGGGGACGTCCCTCTTTATCCCTTACCTTTATGCCGCGGGCGGCCTCTTGAATGCAGCCTATTCTGGTGATTTTTGTCTTGAGGGCCGTTCCAATGACCTGTATTGCGGCGCAATTAACGGGGGGCGCCGTAAATAGAAGTTCATAGTCCTCGCCTCCGGTAAGGGCCGTCTCAAGGAAACCTTCTCCTGATTGCCGCATGGCCCTTGATGTTGGCAGGGCCTCTGCCTCTATCAGTGCCCCGACGCGGCTTGCCCGGCAGAGCCTGCCGAGGTCAAGTAGAAGGCCGTCGCTAATATCCATCATGGCCGAAATCGCTTTTTTGCGGGCAAGGCTTCTGCCGATGGCGAGGCGCGGCTCTGGCTCAAGGTGCTTTCGCACCTCTCTCTTATTGGGACCTGCGGTCATGGCGCAGAGGCCATGTTTTCTTAATACGGCAAGTCCTAGGGCCGAGTCGCCGGGATGGCCTGTAATATAGATATCGTCTCCGGCAGAGGCGCCGTTACGGTAGATAACCTCATCTTCAGGCATCTCGCCGAGAACTGTTGTTGATATGGAAATGTATTTTGAGCGGGATAGGTTGCCGCCCGTAAGGATTGTTTTAAATTTTCGGGCCTGTTTATTCATGCCGCGGTAGATGCTTTTCAAGTAGTTCATCTCTATCTCCGGGGGGAGATTGAGGGTGACAAGATAAAAGGACGGATCCGCGCCCATGGCCGCGATATCCGAGAGTGAGACGGCAAGGGCCTTGCTTCCGAGGAGGTACGGAGTGGTAAGCTCTCTTGTGAAGTGCGTATCCTCGATGAGTATGTCAGTGGTAGCGAGGACGACTTTGCCTGGCGATGTTCTCAAGACGGCGGTGTCGTCTCCGATGGCCTTTATTACTCTCTGGTCCGGGACCGCGCCGTATCTCCGGGCAATTAAATCTATTATTCCATCTTCCCCAGTATCTTTAAGGGACATGGTATTAGGCCCTTGCCTCTTTAGTCCGCCGTGGCTGGCGTGCCTTGGAAAGGGGCTTTTTCGCCCTTGGCCCCGCCTTTTTTCTGAAGATGGCTTCCACAACGTCGTCCATGTGCTTTGCAGGTATGAAGGTAAGCCGTTCCCTTACATCTTCGGGTATCTCAACAAGGTCTTTTTCGTTCCTGTCCGGTATTATGATGGTCCTTGTCTTTGCCCGCAGGGCCGCGAGGCTTTTTTCCTTTAGCCCGC
>CAYYUX010000080.1:0-7471 GCA_964474975.1 uncultured Thermodesulfobacteriota bacterium | reverse complement strand
ACCCGCAGACCTCATCTATATCAAAGGGTTTTTCAGGTATGAGTATGGCGTCGGCGCCTCCGGCAAGCCCTCCGCTCACGGCTATCCACCCGGCATGGCGGCCCATGACCTCAACCACCATGACCCTGTGATGAGACTCCGTAGTTGTATGCAACCTGTCAAGGGCCTCGGCAACGATGCCAACGGCAGTATCAAAACCAAAGGTAGAGTCCGTGCCGGTAAGGTCGTTGTCTATGGTCTTCGGGACGCCGACGGTATTTATCCCCATCTCATAAAGCTTACTGGCAACACCAAGGGTATCGTCTCCGCCGATGCATACAAGGGCGTCTATGGAAAGGGCCTTGATATTAGCAAGCACCCTCTCAAGGTCTCCCTCCTTATTAAAGGGGTTTGTCCTTGAGGTGCCAAGTATGGTGCCGCCCTTCTGAAGTATACCGGAGACCTCCCTCTGCGACAGCTCCACTGTATCCCCTTCCACAAGTCCCTTCCACCCGTCCCGTATCCCTACAAACTCGAACCCGAGCCCAAGCCCGCGCTTGACCACGGCCCTTATTACGGCATTTAACCCGGGGCAATCGCCGCCGCCTGTAAGTATGCCTACCTTCATATGCTGTACCTCCATATAGGATTACAAGATTCTTATATGTCTATAGGCACCAAGCCATCCAAAAAAGAGTTATTCCCCTGTGGCAAGGGGCAGGCGCACCGTAAAAGTAGTGCCTTTGCCCGAGAGGCTCTCTACCGATATACCACCGCCGTATGTTTCGGCTATCTCCCTGCATATACTGAGACCAAGCCCGGCGCCGCCGGTATCGCTTGCGCGCGCCTTGTCCACGCGGTAGAACCTGTCAAAGATATGGGGCAGGTCCGCTTCCTTGATGCCAACTCCGCTGTCCTTCACCTTGAAGACGGCAGAGCCGCCATCTCTGCTCACAGACAATTCCACGAGCCCTTTGCTTTCAGTGTATTTGATGGCATTATCAATAAGATTATAAAAAAGCTGGCCGATCCGCAGAGGGTCGGCCTCCACCACTGCCCTCTCATTCTTAACTACCTTGAGTGTAAGCCCTCTGTCAAGGGCAAAACGCCTGAAGTGCTCAAAGCGCTCTAAAAGTATTTTCTCAAGATGAACCCGCTGCATGGGGACGGCCTCTTTCTCCACGCCTATCTTTGTGAGGTCCAGAAGGTTTTTTACGATACTGCTCATGCGTTCAACCTCTTCAAGACTACTCGTAATGGTCTCGCGCATGACAGAGGCATCTCCTGTTGAACGCAACGCTATCTCCATCTCGCCTTTCAAGATGGTAAGAGGGGTCTTTAGCTCATGAGAAGCGTCGGCGCTGAACTGCCTTATCTGCTTGAAGGAATCCTCGAGCCTTCCTATCATCTCATTTACCGTGGCGGCGAGCATTCCTATCTCATCGCCCCTGTTCTCAACCTCTATGCGCTCGTTAAGGTTCTCTGCCCCTATGCGGCGCGCCGTGGCCGTAATCACTGCCACGGGCTTGAGAGCCTTCATGGCAAGGAACCAGCCAATGACGCCGGCAACCACCAGAGAGGCGGCGGCCCCGAAGATGAAGATATAAAAAAGAGAGTGAAAGACCTCTTCCATAAGCTCCAGCGACGAGGCCACCTGCACGATAGCGACAAGGCCATGGCCCTTAAGGATGATAGGCTTTGATAGAAGCCTTACTGAAAACAGACCTCTCTTCTTAACTATCTCATAAGTGGATATGCCCTTAACGGCGTTAGCATAAGTCTCTTTGTCAAGGGGCAGGACAAATTTACCGAGTCCAGAAGATACTGCCACCACCTTTCCATGAGGCTCACGTATCTGAATATGATTGCCGGAGATCTTGACGCCGAAAAACTTCTCAAGGATTATGGCGAAATCCCTTGGTAAAAAAAGCCTGCCCCTTGGATCGATAATCGTATGGGGAAGCATATCGGCCACAGAGGTTATCTGTGCATCAATACGCGTAATGAAGATGCTGTAAAGTGAGTATGAAAAGATCGCGCCCATGGAAAGAAGGGTTATCATGAGCAGCGTTACGTACCAGAAGGTCAGCCTTGTGCGTATGGAAAATGCCATTTTACCCTCCGGACAGTCCCCCGCCCTAAGCCCTCTGCCCGGGGGCGTCTATGCCGGCTATCTCCATGAGACGGGGTAGGGATGTGATGATTATCTCTTTTCTCTTTATGGATATAATGCCCTCTTCCTTAAAACCTTTCAAAAGCCTTATGGATGTCTCCTGCGTTATCCCGAGAAGCTCCGCTATCTCAAGACGCGATAGCGTGAGATTGAGCCTGATGGCTCCATCACCGGCCTCGACGCCGTACTCACCGGCAAGTGTGGCGAGCAGATGGGCAAGCTTTTCTCTTGCATTAAGGAGACCGAGGTTGCCGATACGGGCGTAGGCCTCATTAAGCTCCCGGCCAAGGGAGAGGATGAGCTTTCTCGCCATATCCCTGTCTTCATCTATGATACGAAAGAAATCACCCTTGCTGATATAGCATAGCTCGCAACGCTCCATGGCGATAGCCGTATTGGTAAAATTATCGGCGCCGTAAAATATCTCAAAACCAAGGATATCACCGGGGTTCAGTATCTTTATAATCTGCTCCTTGCCCTTTACCGAGCCCCGAACCAGCTTTACCCTCCCGATACGCACAATATATAAACCCTTGACCTCATCCCCTTCAAGAAAAATAACATCCCGTCGATTGACATCGGAAGAGATAATAACATCCTTGAAGGCGTCAAGCTGGCCTTCCGAGAGGTCCGTAAAGAGGGTATTCTCTTTTATACGGCACTGACAGAGCGAGCAATAATTATCATTGTGAGTCAAAGAATCCATGTCCACCCTTCTTACTTCCTTTCATAAAAAAGAAAATAAAATAAAGAAAACCAATATGGGACGGTGTCTATTGCCGCTAAAGATACATCATAGGCCCGGCCTTACGGATAAAAAAATATTATATCAGAATAGCGGCTTCACATAAAGCCCTGAAAAAAATCTAAAAACACTCTTCAAGAGTCTCCTTTACAGTGCTCACCGCCGTAAGCTCCATGCCGCGCGGGGCCTTCAGCCCCTTCATATTGCCCTTTGGGAGGATACACCTCCTAAAACCCAGCTTATGGGCCTCGGCTACCCTCTCCGCAGGCCTGCTAACGGCGCGGACCTCTCCGGTAAGCCCCACCTCTCCAAAGACAACCGTCTTTGCGTCAAGGGGCTTATCGAGATAATTCGAAGATACGGATGCGACAATGGCAAGGTCGGCGGCAGGCTCATTCAGACGTATGCCGCCTGCCACCTTTACGAAGATATCAAAGTTATTAAGCGTTAAGGCCGCCTTTTTCTCCAATACGGCGGAAAGTATCATTACCCTGTTATAATCCACGCCCACTATGGTCCTTCTCGGCACTCCGAAGGCCGTTGGACAGACAAGGGCCTGCACCTCCACAAGGACTGTCCGCGTACCCTCAACGCTTGGCACAACGGCCGAACCCGTGGCCCCGAGGGGCCTCTCGGCAAGAAAGACCTCCGAGGGGTTCAATACCTCTTTAAGTCCCCCATCGGTCATCTCGAATATCCCTGTCTCCATTATGGAGCCGAAACGGTTTTTAACGGCGCGCAGTATCCTGTAAAGATGGTCTTTGTCGCCCTCGAAGTACAGGACAGTATCCACCATATGCTCAAGGGCCTTGGGACCGGCTATAAAACCCTCCTTTGTGACGTGTCCTATGAGAAAGAGCGTGGCCTCAAGCCCCCTTGCCTCTGTAATAAGTCTTGCAGATGTCTCACGGAGCTGAGTAAGGGATCCGGGAGCGGCCTCGGACTCAGATGTGTAAAGGGTCTGAACGGAATCGATTACAATGGCCCCGGGCGCTGTTTTTTTAACGGCCTCGAATATCCTCTCGCAAGAGGTCTCCGCCGCAACCACCAGCCTCTCGGAAGAAAGGCCGAGCCTCTCGGCCCTCATGCCTATCTGACGGAGCGACTCCTCTCCGGTGATATACAGCACCGTGCCGCCGCTCTCGGCAAAGGTCCCCATGGCCTCCAGTATGAGCGTTGACTTTCCTATGCCGGGCTCGCCGCCTATCAATACCGCTCCGCCCGGCACCATACCCCCTCCAAGGACACGGTCAAACTCTCCCATGCCTGTCTGCACGCGAAAGACATCCCTGCCTTTGAGATCTGAGAGAGGCAGTATCTCAACCTCGCCGCCCCTTAACCCGCTTGCGCGAGGTGCCTCCGTTATCATCTCCTCCACGAAGGAGTTCCACGCCGAGCATGCCGGACACCTGCCGAGCCATTGCAGAGAAGTGTGACCGCAAGATTGGCAACTATATCGGAGTTTGTTTTTTTTAGCCATGAGATGGTATTGTTATAAAGATATCCAAGAAAATATGCCCTCTGATGGACTACAGGACAAGGGGCTTATTTTACTCCCTTACACAAGGGAGTAATTATCGTAACACATGGAAAAAACAGTAAAAAGATTGACAAGCAAGGCTGTTTTGTTATTATAAGTCAAAAACACGGGACACGAAATGGGTTCGGAAAAAGCGACTCCAACAACAATACTAAATGAACTGAACAGGGCTGTCAAGATGCACAACTTTTATCCCTCAGGTCATCCACACTTCAGAACAGCCCTGAGCCAATGCGTCGATTCCATAAGAGGCTGTTTAAGCGCCTCCGACGAACTCAGATACTCCATAGGCCCCAAGGGCATCAAGTTTCAATCCCAAGGCATCGGCGCAGACTCCGGCGAGATATCCGATCTCGCTAAAAAATTCTACTTGCGTAAAATAAAGGAGCTTTCAATTACCTCGATGGTAAGCGAAAATGACATACAGGAACTTGTCACAGTACTGCGCATGGAGCCTAAAGAGCTATCCTCTCTCGGCGGCGCGGAGAGGTTCTTTGCCGAAAGAGGGGTAGAGGGCCTCCTCCTTAATGAGATGCGCTACGAGGACCTCAAAAAACTCAAGTCCGAGATAAATCAAGATTCACAGAATACAGAGACTCTCTCCGCTGATATCGAGCAGGAATATCTTGATGGTGACGATTCCGAGGGCAACGAGAGGATACAGCAGGAAAAATCCGAAGAGACAAAAGACGCACCCCTTCAAGAGATGATTGATATGATAAGGGTGGAGACAGACTTTCTGAAATTCAACGACCTCTCCGTTCGGATAAGAGAACGCTGTACCGCGCTTATTGCCATTAACGCTTTCGAAGATGCAGTTCCGGCCCTCTTTGTCTTTCTCGAACTTATCAATGCCGAGCCTCCGAAACCAAAAGACTTTGTCGGTATAGCCGAGAGCCAGTTGAAGGGCCTCTTGAGATCAGAACCCCTTTTACGCTACCTAACCGATAGAATCGGCAAGAAAGGAGAAGTTCAGAGAGAACTCATACAGCAGGCCATCCTGTTATCAGACGATTCAGTTATAAACATCCTCCTTGACAACGCCGTGCAGGCACCGGAGGCCACGGTACGCAGGAACATATTCGATACCCTCCTGCACTTCAAGGAAAGGCTCCTTCCCTATATTAAAGAAAGAATAAAAAGCGGAGTATGGTATGAGGTGCGCCAGATTGCCGTCCTCCTCGGTGATATAGGAGATGAAAACAACATCCACCTCCTTGAGGAGATATACAACAACGATAATGTAAAAGTTAAAAAAGAGGCATTAAAAAGCCTTGCGAGGATACCCTCGGCCACGGCGGCTCGTCTCCTCGGCGAGGCCCTCTCCGAAGAGGACATATCCCTTGCGACACAGGCCATTGTCTCTATTGGTTCTCTTGGCGACCCGTCAGCACAGGAGGCCATTGCTAAAATAGCCGTTAAATGGACGCCCTTTACAAAGAGTTTTAATATGCAGAAAGAGGCCATTAAGGCCCTCGGCAATATCGGCGGCGATGTATCGGTGAAGACGTTGAGACAAATACTTATGAGAAAATCGTGGTTCGGCAAACAGGAAAACGAAGAACTTCGCGAACTCGCGGCCAAGTCGCTTGGCAAAATAAATAATGAAGAGGCCCGCATGTCCCTTAAAAACGCGATGAGAAATAGTGAAGGTGCGCTATACGCGACGTGCAAACGAGCTCTGGAAATACATGAAAACAAGGCATGACAATGTATAAAACAGAAATATTAAAAAGCCTTAACGGTGCGCTGAGAAGCACAAAATTATACCCGAGTGGGCATCCCGCGATAAAATCTAACGCAACAAAGACAAGCGCGCTAATCGGATCTCATCTTGCCGGAAAAGACAGTTTTCTCATAGGACTCGTTGAAGGGGCTATTATCTTCGATGAAGACCCCGTGGCCGATAGCGAGAGGCTATACACTGACCTTATCAATCTTATGAGAGATAAGAAAATAGCCTCCATAATATTTTCTGAGGGTGTCAGTGCAGAGGAGGTCTCCGCTCTCATCGATATGCTCACCGGGCCTCCCATGCTCGAAACCGAACTGCAGGGTGCGCTATCGGAGCGCGGCGTCACCAATATAAAAATAAAATCAGCCGCTGAAGGCCCGAATAATTACCTTGAAGTCTACAACGATGCCGTCGATGCCGTAAAAAACGCCATGGACGAACTACGCCTCGGAAAGATACCTCACTCCGGACCGGTAAATAACGTAGCCGATGAAGTAGCCGACTCTGTACTCTCCGACAGGGACGCCATGATAGGCCTCTCCATGATAAAAAATTACGATAACTACCTCTTTAACCATTCCGTCAATGTAGCCATTCTATCAGTATCTCTCGGCGACGCCATGGGACTCAGCAAGGACCAGCTTCACGCTGTTGGCGTTGGAGCCATCCTCCACGATATAGGCAAGACAGGGCTCTCTGAAGAAATTATACGCAAGCCAGGGGGGCTAAGCTCCGATGAGTGGCAACAGATAAAGTCCCACCCTCAGATAGGAGCGGACATAATAAAAAGAATGGACGGCATCGATGAATCCGTCTCAGAACTGGTCTATGAACACCATATCAAATACGACAAGACCGGCTACCCCGAGGTACACGACGAGACTATAAATCCCTTCAGCCATATACTTACCATCTGCGACGCCTATGATGCTCTTACTACCTTAAGGGTCTATCAAAAGCCCCATAGCCCCATGGAAGCGCTTAAAATAATGAATAACTTCTCTGGGAGGAGTTTCCACCCCGACGTGCTTAAGACCTTTACGGAGATGATCGGCATCTACCCCGTTGGCACGCTTGTGCGCCTCTCTACAGGCGAGTTAGGCATTATCACAAAGGTCCATGCCGAGAGACCGTTGCGCCCTGCCATGGAGATTATAACCGATGCCAACGGCACGCAGTTGAGTGAGGCTGAGTACGAGACACGTGACCTCGCCGACGAGAGCAACAAGGATACAGATATAATCGCCACTGTAAATCCGGTCACCCTCGGTATAGAATTAGGTGATTTCTTTAAAAAAG
>CAYYUX010000079.1:0-7487 GCA_964474975.1 uncultured Thermodesulfobacteriota bacterium | reverse complement strand
ATTGGATAGGAGCCCAATATCTTCATGAAGGAGCATAATTTTTCGAGCTCATTCAGGGCGTCTCCCACATGAGTCTGGCTGATATGACCATCAAGGTCTATAAAAAAAAGATATTCCCATGCACGTGTCCTTATGGGGCGGGATTCTATTTTGGTAAGGTTTATACCCCTTTTCGCAAAGGGCTCAAGCATATTGTAAAGCGCCCCGGGCGCGTCTTTTATGGCGAAGACAATGGAGGTCTTGTCGTCGCCGGTCTCCTTGGCGCATTGGCGCCCTACTACAAGAAAACGCGTAAGGTTATGGGGCGTATCCTCGATATGATTCTCAATGACCCGAAGGTTATAGAGGTCCGCGGCGGCGATGCTCGATACGGCGGCAACGCTCTCGTCTTCAGAGGCGATTTTGGCGGCCATGGCAGTGCTTGATGAATCACTTATCGAGGCCCCGGGAAGATTTCCCTTCAGCCAGCCGCGGCACTGCGCGAGCGCATGGGGATGAGAAGATACTGTCTTAACGTCAGAGAGCTTACCTGTCTTGTTAAGGAGCGCGAGAGAGACCTCAAGCATTATCTCCGCCGAGATGGTGAGGTTTGATGATACAAACATATCAAGGGTATGGGTCACAACACCCTCGGCAGTATTCTCAATGGGCGCTACGCCGAAATCAGCCCTGCCCTTCTCGACTTCTTCAAAGACATCGGCAATCTCTTTTTGAGGCATATACTCAACAGAGAGGCCAAAGTGCTGGATGCAGGCCTGATGAGTGAATGTGGATACGGGGCCGAGAAAGACGACGCGCAGGGGTTTTTCAAGGGAGAGCGAGGCGCTCATAATCTCACGGTAGACCGTCTTAAGGGCGCTATTTGGAAAGGGGCCCTTGTTTTTCTTGAGGATGCGCTTGTAGACCTCCTGCTCGCGTTTGGGCACATAGAACTCGGCGCGAGCCTTTTTCTTGGCCTTGCCTATGGCTATGACCTCCCTGGTCCTCCTGTTAAGGAGTTCCACTATCTCAAGGTCTATATCGTCAATTTTTTTTCTGTGTGAGTCCAAATCTTTCTTATCGCTCTTCATAACGGGCCTGAGTGCTGGAGTTTACAGCTTAATATCGGGTTAATTTTATAGAATAGTGGATTCAATCAAAAAAATCAACAGCTTACTTGTATGAGTGATAAAAAAGGTAAGCCTGAAGGTATGCCCGGAAAATGAAGGAGCTATCAGCCCTCGGCAAAGAGGCCGAGTGAGCGGAACTTACTGTATCTGTCTTCGACAAGTTTATTTATGGGAGTATGCTTTATCTCTTTAAATACCTCGATTAAGGTAGCCTTCATACTGCAGAAGGCCGCTGAAGGGTCTCTGTGCGCACCACCGACGGGTTCTTTTATGAGCCTGTCCACTACCCCGGACTTCAAGAGGCTTTGCGCGTCAATCCTCAAGGAGTTGGCGGCTATGTCGGCCTTTGAGCCGTCTTTCCATAATATGGCCGCGCACCCCTCGGGAGAGATGACAGAGTATGTAGCGAACTCCATCATAAGCACTCTGTCGGCTACCCCTATGGCAAGTGCGCCACCTGAGCCGCCCTCGCCTATGACGGTGGCTATTACGGGTGTTCGAAGAGAGGCCAGCTTCATCAGATTGGCGGCGATTGCCTCGGATTGCCCCCTCTCCTCGGCCCCTATGCCGGGATAGGCGCCGGGCGTATCGATGAAGGTGAATACAGGTATATGAAACCTCTCTGCAAGGTCAAGTATCCTTAATGATTTTCTAAAACCCTCGGGGTGCGGCATGCCGAAGTTGTTGCGAACCTTTTCCTTGATGGTGCGGCCCTTCTGCTGACCTATGACAACTACGCTCTCGCCGTTAAATTTAGCGAATCCGCAGAGCATGGCGGGGTCGTCTTTAAAGCGGCGGTCCCCTTTAAGCTCCATGAAGTCTTCAAATATGTTATTTACATAATCTATGGTATAGGGACGCTGAGGATGACGGGCAACCTGCGTAATCTGCCAGGGAGTGAGCTTTGAGTATATAGTCTTTAATAGCCTCTCTAATTTGACTTCAAGTTTTTTAATTTCATCAAGGGTACCCCTGGTGTCTTTAGCGGAGCAGGTCTTGAGACGCTCTATCTTGTCCTCTATTTTTTCTACGGAACTCTCGAAGGCGAATCGTTGCATCTCTTCACTCTCTTTAATGTATTACTGCACTTGAACCCGGGGTGGCCGTTGCACGCACGCTCAGCCTCCCCGTCTCATACCTTATTAAACGAAAAACCTTACTACCTTTGCCCTAATTACGCAAGCACAGCGGCTATGCCGGGGAAAAGGCCCTTTATATCGCCAAGGAAACCTTCCGTCGGGTTTATCTTTATCTCATCGGGCAGGGCAATGATAACCCTCCTGCCGTCTTTATATCTAACCTTGAGGATAACCTTTGAGCCGCCGGGATTTCTCTGTAAGAGGCCGCGGAGGTCAAGGAGCCTTTTTTCATCAATGCCCTCGGCCTTAATGATAATCTGCGTGTCCCTGCACATGAACTTTTCGGGGTTGTCTTTTGCCTCTTCGAGGCTCACTACTTTTTCCGCTATTATCTTGAACTTGTCCTTTTTGTCATCGTCACGCTCAAGCCTGCCTGTTACGAGCAGGGGCGCGTCAACCTCGACCAGTTCCGCGCTATCGGCATATAGCCCTGGGAATAAGACTACTTCTACTCCATCGGAGACATCCTCAAGACGCATAAAGGCCATTCGCTGCCCTTTTTTTGTAACAATCTCCTTAAGCCCCGTACAGATGCCGCCTATGGTTACGGGGCGTTTATCACCAGGATCAATATCTCCAAAATCAGAGATAGAATGAGTTGTATTAAGCTTTAGAACAGCATCGAATCCGGCCAGAGGGTCTGCGGAGAAATAAAAACCGAGGGTTTCTTTTTCCGCTGTCAAAAGTTCTTTTTCTGTCCACGGCTCGGCAGCGGCAAGGGTAGCCTGAGTCTGAACGGCCGCTCCGGGAGAGCCTCCGCCGAGGACATCGAAGATAGAGCCCTGCCCTATATCACGGTCGCGCTGTACGCCCTGTGCCGTCTCTATCATAGAGTCGAGGGAAGCAAGTAGCACGGGACGCTCAATACCCGTAAAATCAAAGGCACCGCACTTTACGAGGCTCTCGGTAACCTTCTTATTGACCTTCCGTGTCGAAAGCCTTGAGAGAAAATCCACCATGGAGGTAAAAGGCCCCTCGCTTCTTACGGAAATTATCTCTTCTATGGCCGATAGTCCGACGTTTTTTACGGCGGCAAGTCCAAACCTTATCCTGCCATTAAGGACACCGAAGTCTTTCTGACTCTCGTTTACATCAGGAGGATCAACGGGTACGCCAAGGTCTCTGCAGTCGTTGATGTACCGCACTATCTTCTCTGTATTTCCCGTCTCTGTACTCATGAGTGCGGCCATGAACTCCACCCTGTAATGCGTCTTAAGGTACGCGGTCTGGTAGGCAATGAGGGCGTAGGCCGCGCTGTGGCTCTTGTTGAAGCCGTAGAGGGCGAATTTAGAAATATGTTCAAAGAGCTTTTCCGCCTTTTTGGCAGGTATCTTCCTCTCTTTTGCGCCGTCAAGGAACTTTCTTCTCTGAATGACCATGGCATCGGTGAGTTTTTTGCCCATGACTTTACGCAACACATCGGCGTCTCCGGGGCTGAACCCGGCGATAACGCGGGCTATTTCCATGACCTGTTCCTGATATATAATCACGCCGTACGTATCGGAGAGTATTGCCTTCAGCTCGGGTATCTCGTACCTTACGGGAACCTTGCCATGCCTTCTCTTGATAAAATCATCTACCATACCGCTCTGAAGTGGCCCGGGCCTGAAGAGCGCCACAGCGGCGATAAGGTCTACAAAGGACTCGGGGGCAAGCTTTTTAAGCATGTCCTTCATGCCCGAGCTCTCAAGCTGAAAGATGCCGTTCGTCTCGCCGGAGGCAATGACCTTATAGGTCTCTGCATCAGTAAGGTCAAGGGTTTCCATGTCAAGAGTCTCTCCCCTGCTTTCCTTTACGAGGTTCATGGCCTTGTCTATGACCGTCAAGGTCTTCAGGCCGAGAAAATCAAATTTTACAAGCCCTACTTTCTCGGCGTACTTCATGGCGAACTGCGTGGTGATGGCCTCGTCTTTCTGCCCTTTGTAAAGGGGAAGATACTCGACAAGGGGCTCCTTGGAGATGACAACTCCGGCGGCATGAGTAGATGTATGACGGGGCATGCCCTCAAGGGCCTGCGAATACTCAATAAGCTCGGCAACGCGCTTGTCGCCATCAACGAGTTTTTTGAGTTTCGGCTCCATCTCAAGGGCCTTGGCAATAGTTATATCAAGGGGTCTTGCCGGTATGAGCTTGGCAATTCTGTCAACCTCGCTGTAGGGTATATCGAGCACCCTGCCCACGTCCCGTATAACGGCGCGGGCCTTCATCTGTCCAAAGGTTATTATCTGCGTGACATTATCAACGCCGTATTTTTCTGTTACGTATTTTATTATCTCATCGCGTTTCTCGTAGCAGAAGTCAATGTCGATATCAGGCAGGGATATGCGGTCGGGGTTCAGGAACCTCTCAAAGAGGAGGTTGTACTCAATGGGGTCGATATTGGTAATGCGAAGAGAATAGGCCACAAGACTCCCTGCGGCAGAGCCCCTGCCCGGGCCTACGGGGATCTTCTGCGACTTGGCGTAATTGATAAAATCCGATACAACGAGAAAATATCCGGGAAAACCCATGCCCTTTATGACATCAAGCTCACGGTTAAGCCTTTCGATATAGCGGAGCCTCAAGGGTTCGATATCAATACCCTTCTCGGCCATGGCCTTAAGGCGGCGCTCAAGACCGGCGCGGGCCTGCTCATCAATGACCTTTTCGAGGGACTGGCCGGGAGGGAGAGGAAAATCCGGCAGATATGACTTTCCGAGTACCATCTCAAAGTTACAGCGCTCGGCTATCTCAATAGTATTTGTTATGGCCTCGGGTATGTCCTTAAAGGCCTCTATCATCTCATCGGGGCTCTTCATGTAGTACTCGTCAGCCGGAAAACGCATTCTTTTTTCAGCCTTTACCGTAGTACCCGTCTGTATGCAGAGGAGTATGTCGTGAATCTTGGCGTCTTCTTTTTTCAGGTAATGGCAGTCGTTGGTGGCTACAACGGGGATATCGAGTTTTTTGCCTATCTCGATAAGGGCCTTATTGACCTTGATCTGCTCTTTAATTCCCGTTGGCTGAATCTCAAGGAAATAACGTCTGTTATCAAAAATCTCCTTATACTCAGCCGCCGCAGTAAGGGCCTTATCCATCTGGTCATGGAGGGCATAAAAGGCCGTTTCTCCCTGAATACAGGCGCCGAGGGCTATCAGCCCCTCGTTATGGTCACGCAAAAAAGCTTTGTCTACGCGGGGCTTATAGTAAAATCCTTCCGTATAACCTTTCGTAAGTATCTTGCATAAATTCTTGTATCCAGTGGCATTTTTGACAAGCAGTATAAGGTGAAAGGCCTTGGTGGGCGCGCCGCTTCGGGAGGGAGGCGTCTTGTCTGTCATGGAGATCGGGGCTATATAGGTCTCGGCCCCTATAATGGGCTTTATGCCCGCTTTCATGGCCATCTCGTAAAACTCTACGGCACCGAAGATATTGCCGTGGTCAGTGACGGCAACGGCGGGCATCTTGAATTTACGGGCCTGTTCCACAAGGGCGGAGGGCCGTATTGCGCCGTCAAGAAGGCTATATTGAGTATGAAGATGAAGGTGTACGAATCCGCTATGGTGCATATATTAAAAATATCATAATACCCTTTTTTTTTACAGCCAAATTTCCTGTTTTTCTTTAGCAGAGTACTTTTAAAGGGAAATTTATTTGTCAGCAGGTCGTGTGGCCGCTACAGGTGATAAGACAGAGGGTAAACAGGGGGAATAAACGAATGGCGAAAATGCCTTTTATAAATAGAGTATCCCAAAGACATAAAAACAGACGGATTTGAGTGCCTCAGCAGATAGAGATTACCTGTGCAATAATTTTAAAGCCCTATGTTTTGCAAAGAAGTAAAAAAAGCAAAACAGGGGCATGGGGTCGTTCCATGCAAAGAGGGCATATCTGCGTCTGCCCCTTATTGAGCGCACATACTCCCAGAGGGCGTAAAACCTGCCTGCGCGCATATGGCGAAGTACGTTATTAATCTCGTAAGGCTCGCATAGCCACTTAACATGGCGCAGATGTTTCTCAAGTTCAGGCATGCTCAGGCCAAGCATATCGCAGAGGGCATAATAGGGCAACGCAACCCCGGCGGCGTCGGTAATAGCGGATTGGAGATTAACCCTTCCGACAGTAGGCTCCATAATGAGTAGCCGTCCCGATTCCGCGTCACGCTTGAATTCCACGGAGCCGAATCCGCTGACATTGAGGTCCTTGAAGAGTTTTAGCGATATTTCCCCGATACCAGGGTCTTCAGTTGGCACTGCCATGCTTGTACTGCCTGTCCCCGGTGGCCATTGGCGAATCTTTTTCCCGTAAAAAAGAACGGGCTCCCCGGCACGTAACGGCATATAAATAAGGCAAAAATATATGTTGTCATCTCCTCCCTGAACCCATTGCTGTATAATGGATTTCGTATTGTAAGGCTCCGTCATATGATATATGCTTATGAGTTCCTCCCTTCCGGTGACCTTAAATACCTTGGGAAGCCACTTTTCTATCCACTCTACACTCCTGAAATAAGGTTTGAGGACACAGGGGTAATTCACAACTTTGGAGACATATTCCACATCATCTGCGTTCTTAACTACAAAAGTTTTTGGAATAGGGAGATTATTTTTTTTTGCATATTCGGCAAAAAGGCATTTATCTGTAAGGGTCTCTACGTTATTGTACTCGGGGAGGTTGATAACAAAGTACTTTGATAGGATATCGCGGTTCTTCGATACTTCCAGGGCCTGGGAGTCTGCGGTGAGGAAGATAGCGGCCTTCTCTCCATGAAGCGTCTTTCCAAGGGCGACAAGGGATTCTGTCAGGTCTTTTCCGCCCTCTTTCATAAACCAGATTCTCTTACTGAACCTCGACCATACACCGCAGTCTGAGTGTGAATCGGCAACACAAATGACACGGGCGCCTGAAGAGACGAGTGACCTAAGCAGTCCAAGTCCGGTAATCTCAAGCCCCACGACGACACAGAGCGGTTTTTCAATGGCCTTTTTCATCTGGTCTTCAGCCGTTTAGATGCAAGATTGGTTTAGCTAAAAGCGAAACAATCAAGTGTTCAAGATGGAGACTCCCTCCGGATTAATTTGAGATAAAAAACTATGAATCAATGATAATTATCCGCTTCACATGTATCCCCTGAGAATATGAAAATAACGCGTATACGATAAGCGCACTTACTTGCCGGAACAAATGTAAAGAAAAATTAAAAATACAGAAACAATTCCGGCCGGTGTGGACGGGATAGATTCAGAAAAGGACTAAAAAT
>CAYYUX010000078.1:0-7953 GCA_964474975.1 uncultured Thermodesulfobacteriota bacterium | reverse complement strand
GGTGAATCCCATAAAGATGCGAAGCGTTTTCTTCATCAATACCTTAACATTAGTTCTTTATTATATCACCTGATGAGAAGTTCTTTCAATACATATCGGGCTTCGACGAGAGGGTCGACGCCCTCAAATAGGCGCGCCGAGAACCTTCCGTCGCTTGTAATGCGGAACCTTGCAGGTTCCGCGGCCCTCATGGCCATGGCCCTGCTTACGACAGAGGCATCAGCCCCCTCGCCGCCCGTACCCGTAAAGTTAATATATATACGCCCTGCCTTCTGCACAAGCTCCCTTGCCTTCAATTTCTTTAATAGAAGCCGCAGAGCGACTGTCTCCATAATATTTTCCACAACAACGGGTAAGGGGCCGTAGCGGTCAAGGACCTCTTCTGATATTGCGGTAATCTCACTGTCCTCTTTTATGGAGACGAAGCGCTTATAGAGGCCGAGCCTCTGGCCCGTATCAGGGACATAATCCTCGGGTATGTACTGCGATACATTGAGGCTGACCTCAGGCTCCGCCTCATCGGCAATCTTCTCGCCCTTCATCTCGGCCACTGTCTCCTCAAGTATACGCGTATACATCTCAAAGCCCACACTTGCTATCTGGCCGGACTGATTTGTTCCGAGAAGCTCTCCCGCGCCCCTTATCTCAAGGTCGTATGCCGCCACCTTGAAGCCCGAGCCAGGCTCGCATAACTCACGAATCACATCAAGGCGCTTCTCGGCATCAACGGTAAGATTCATGGTCTCAGGTATCATGAAGTAGGCGTAGGCGCGGTGACTGGACCTGCCTACCCTGCCCCGAAGCTGATAAAGCTCGGCAAGGCCGAAAGACTCGGCCCTGTTGATGATAATGGTATTGGCCGAGGGGATGTCGAGGCCCGACTCTATTATGGCCGTTGATAGAAGCACATCGTACTCCCTATTTACAAAACCGAGCATAACTTTCTCAAGCTCGCCTTCGTGCATCTGCCCGTGAGCCACGCCAATACGCGCCTTTGGAAGAATACGCCGCAGGGTATCCTCTACAGGGGGCATGGAATGAACCCTGTTATGGACGAAAAACACCTGCCCGCCGCGGTCTATCTCGCGCTCGATGGCCCCTTTTATGACGCCCTCGTCAAAGCGCAGGACCTCTGTAGTTACGGCAAGCCTGTCCTCAGGCGGTGTGTTGATGATGCTGAGGTCGCGAAGTGATGCAAGAGACATGTGCAGAGTCCTCGGTATGGGCGTTGCCGTAAGGGCGAGTACATCTACACTACTGCGTATTTTTTTAAGACGCTCTTTCTGGCGCACGCCGAACCTGTGCTCCTCGTCGATAATAACAAGGCCCAAGTCCTTGAAGGCGATATCGCCCCGGGCAAGCCTGTGCGTGCCGATAATAATATCCACGGCGCCCTTTTTAAGACGGTCAAGGACCTCTTTTTGCTCTTTTTTCGTCCTGAAGCGGCTGATTACCTCGACATTAACGGGATAGGCGCCAAGGCGCCTCGTAAATGTAATGTAGTGCTGCTGGGCAAGGACCGTCGTGGGCACAAGTATTGCCACCTGTTTTCCATCGAGGACGGCCTTGAAGGCGGCCCTGATGGCCACCTCTGTCTTGCCGTAGCCAACGTCTCCGCAGACGAGCCTGTCCATTGGCGAGGGCCTCTGCATATCGTGGAGGCATTCCTCTATGGCCCGGGCCTGGTCCGGTGTTTCCTCATACTCAAAACCTGCCTCAAACTCCCTGAACATGGCAGTAGGCGGAGAAAAGGCAAAGCCCGGGGCCACACGGCGCGCGGCATATAGCTTGAGAAGCTCTCCTGCCATATTCTCAATGGCCTTTTTTATCTTACCCTTTGTCCTCTTCCACTTTGTACTGCCGAGCCTGTCAAGCTCCGGGCTCTCACGGCCCTCGAAACTATGATACCGTACGAGACGATCCATGCGCTCAACGGGCATATATAATCTATCGCCCCCAAGATACTCAAGAAGCAAAAAATCCTTTGCCACGCCCTCGACGACACGCCTCACAAGCCCCCTGTAAATACCTATGCCGTGCAGGGTATGGACGATGAAGTCTGATTCCGCAAGGTCCGATAGCTCTGTAAGGGCCTCGCCGGGCCTCTTCGGTGGCGGCGGCCTCTTATTTACCCTTGGGCCGAATATCTCCTCCTCGGCTACAATGGTAAGGGCGGGGCGCGAAAGAGAAAAACCCGCCGAGAGGGTCCCCTCGGCGATAAACACCCCTCCCTGCGCCTCTTTGAGGGCCTGCCCGCCTTCTACCCTGCAAGTCTTTATACCGTAACCCTCAAGGAGTTCCCCTGTCCTCTCGGCCTGCGCCCGGTTATGGGCCGTAATATAAAAGGCCGCGCCTCTTTCGGCGGCCTTGCCTATGGCATCGGCAAGGGGTTTTAAAGGTAAAAGCCTCTCGGATTTCGGGCGTCTCAGCTCGCTCTTTAGCTCCATATTAGAGTTTGACGCTACATTAACAACATGACTCTCCCCTCCATGCCCCCTACCTCCGCCTGAAAGAGATTCAGTGGTAATAAGGGGAAACCTCTTAAACCCATCGAGGATCTCTTCAGGCGATGCGTAGAGCCTTCGGGTATCCATATAAAAAAGTTTTTTCTCCAGCAAGGCCTCTTCAGCCCTCTTTATCTCTTCATCGAAGCCCTCAAGGGCCTCGGTCACAGAGGGCCGCTCAGGTACAAAGATGGCTGAATCCCCGGTAAAATGATCAAAGAGGATATCAAGGCGCTCATGAAAGAGGGGATAGAGCCCAAATGTTTTATCTCCAGGGGAGGCCTCTTTAAGGGCGCGGTACAGACCCTGCCACTCGTCTTGCCTGAGACCCAGCTCGCCCGCGCGCTCCATGAGGGCTTTTCGCGCGTATGCGCGGGCCCCTTCACCGTACTCGGCCTCGCTTGCCGGAAGGATAAGCACCTCATCAAGGGTATCGACAGACCTCTGCGTCCCTGTATTAAAGCTCCGTATGGACTCCACAGTATCGCCGAAAAACTCCAGCCGCAGAGGCAGTCTCCCTCCTGCGGGGAATATATCAACTATAGCCCCGCGCACGCTCATCTCACCGCGCTCCTCGACCATGGGAACCCTTCTAAAACCCTGGGCGAGTAGCTCAGCAAGAAATTCTTCTCTCGGGTAATCCTCTCCTACCGCGAGCCGCAAGACCCGCGCCTCAAGGGCAGGGGCAGGGGCTATCCTCTGCATAAGACAACGCGCCGTAGTCACCGTCACAAAGGGAGCGCCATCGGCGAGCCTGTGATAGAGCTCCATCCTCGCCGAGAGTATGGATGGGTGCGGGGCCTTCAGCGAAAAGGGCAGTAGCTCCGTGGAGGGAAAGAAAAAGACAGATTCGGGACCGAGAAAAAACCGCAGGTCTTCGGCGTAGCGCAGGGCCGCGCGGGTATCGCTCAGTATGGCCAATACATTGGAGCCTGTAGCGCGGAAAAACGACGCGAGCAAAAAAGCCCGTGATGAGCCCCGGAGCCCCGAGACAGTAAGCTCCTCTCCGGGCTTCATCTCCTTGGCCAGATTAACGGCCTCTTTTATGGAAGTTTCTCTTTTATCCACAATCCCTCATAACGGCTCCCAAGGTCATAGGCGAGGCGACCTTGCGCCTTTTATCTCTAATTCTGAAATTGAAGAGTATAACACAGTAGCCTCCTTTGCATTAAGGAAAAACCCCATGAGGCAGAGCTTAAATATCCTTTTACCACGCCTCGGCAGGGGCCTGCGCTGATTCATCTCAACTAACCCCCTTTTTGCGCTAACCCTGCTTGACGGGTAATGAAAGTGGTGCTAAACTCTCCCTATGCCGGAAAGAATAGTCAAGACCTTTGATGTAAAATTTCTTCAGATTATAGATGAGACAGGCAAGGCCGATATTGCCCTTATGCCGGATATCACCGATGAGGGGCTCTTAAAGGCCTATCGAGCCATGTCGCTCTCAAGGACCTTTAACCGCATGGCCCTGGCCCTGCAGCGAGAGGGGCGTATCGGCACCTATGCCTCTATCCTCGGTCAGGAGGCCTCGCAGACAGGCTCGGCCCTGGCCCTTAATGCAGGGGACTGGATATACCCCTCATTTCGGGAATCGGGCGTCTTCCTCACAAGGGGGTACCCGGCGTGGCGCATGTACCGGTACTGGATGGGCGACGAGCGGGGCATGGAGGCCCCGGCGGATCAAAACATCTTTCCAATGAGCGTGCCCGTGGGCTCTCAGATAACCCATGCCGTAGGCACGGCCATGGCCATGAAGATAAAGGGCGATAAGAACGTCGCCGTCACATACTTTGGCGACGGCGGCTCCTCACGCGGCGACTTTCACGAGGGGCTGAACTTTGCCGGCGTCTTCAAGGCCCCTGTAATATTTCTCTGTCAGAATAACCAGTGGGCCATATCCCTGCCGAGAAACCGTCAGACCGCTTCCGAGACCATCGCCCAGAGGGCCGCGGGATACGGCATCCCCGGCATTCAGGTAGACGGCAACGATGTGCTCGCCGTATACTCTGCAACTGCCGACGCGGTAAAACGCGCGCGTGCCGGTGAGGGCGCTACTCTAATAGAGTGCTTTACATACCGCCTTGACGACCATACCACGGCAGATGACTCATCGAGATACAGGACAGACGAAGACGTTGAGAAGTGGCAAAAAAGAGAGCCTCTCATAAGATACAAAAAATTTCTGCAGGAAAAGGGCCTCCTCGACGAGGCCGTTGAGAATAAAATAACCCAAGAAATAGAAGAACTTATCAACGCCGCCGTAAAGGAGGCCGAGGCGTTCGGCCCTCCCGAGGCGGCGGACATCATAAAATACACCTCCGCCGTCCTAAGCGAGAGGCAAAAAAAAGAGATAAAGGCCCTGAAATGGGAAAAGTAACCATAGTTAAGGCCATAAATCAGGCCCTTGCCGAAGAGATGGAGCGAGACAGCGATGTCGTAATCCTTGGCGAGGACGTAGGCGTTGACGGCGGCGTATTCCGCGTCACTGACGGGCTCCTCGAAAAATTCGGCCCCGATAGGGTCATGGACACGCCCCTTGCCGAGCTCGCAATCATCGGCACGGCCATCGGCATGGCCACCTACGGACTAAAGCCCATCGCCGAGATTCAGTTCATGGGCTTTACTTACGGCGGCCTTGAGCAGATTTTTTCTCACGCCGCGCGCATACGCTCGCGCTCAAGGGGCCGCTTTACCTGCCCCTTGGTCATCAGGACGCCTTACGGCATAGGCATCAAGGCCCCGGAGCTTCACAGCGAGTCGTCAGAGGCCCTCTACTGCCACATGCCGGGAATAAAAGTCGTTGTCCCCTCAACACCTCAAAACGCAAAGGGGCTTCTCATATCCGCCATACGCGACGAGGATACGGTCCTATTCCTTGAACCCGCAAGCATCTACCGCGCCATAAAGGCCGAAGTCCCGGCAGGTGATTACGCCATCCCCCTCGGCAAGGCGAGCATCATGCAGGAGGGCTCTGATATTACACTTGTATCCTGGGGCGCCATGCTACACAAGGCCATGGAGGCCTCCGATGGCTTTGACTGTGAAATTATCGACCTCATGACGCTGAAACCCTTTGATGAAGAGGCGATACTCCGATCCGTCAGAAAAACGGGAAGGCTTGTAATAGTCCATGAGGCCACAAGAAACAACGGCCTCGGCGCCGAGATATCGGCCCTTGTAGCCGAGGAGGCCATCTTCTCGCTGAAGGCCCCCATAATGCGGGTAGGAGGCCCCGAAGCCGTTACCCCAATGGCGAGGCTCGAAGACGAATACATCCCCAAACCAGAGCGCATACGCGAGGCCCTTGAGGCCGTGATGAAGTATTAAGCCCCAAGCGTTGCGAGTAGATATACCGTCCCCGGTTGGTTTTCTTTGCTTCACTGTCTTTTTAAATCCCCCTGGGGCGCAAGACGTTTCTTCAATGCAATAAGCCATATCCCCCATTGGTTTTCTTTGTCTACTTTCTTTTTTCCAAAAGAAAGTAGAAATATTTTTTAAAATCAATTTCAAGGAGAAACCCCATGCCCTTTTATTTCAAGTTGCCCGACCTTGGCGAAGGCATAAAAGAAGGAGAGGTTGTAAAGTGGCACGTGGCCGAGGGCGACCTTGTAGAGGAGCATCAGGTCATAATGGAGGTGGAGACGGACAAGGCCATCGTCGAGGTCCCCTCTCCGAAGAAGGGCAAGATAATAAAACTTGATAAGGCCGAGGGCGAGAGCGTGCTCGTCGGCGAGGTCCTTGTAACCATTGAGACGGGTGAAGAAGAGACGGCCCCGTCCCCTGCCGTAGAAAAAGAAAAAGCTCCCGAGCCTGCTATAGAAAAAGCCCCTGAAACAACGGCCGCCGCTCCCGAAGAGGAAGAAGACGCCGCCTCTGTGGTAGGCACCCTTCCGCCGACATCAGGCGTGCTGGCGTCTCCCAAGGCACGCGGGCTCGCAAGAGAAAAAGGCATAGACCTTAATAAGATAACGGGCACTGGTCCGGGCGGGATTATAACGGAGGCCGATGTAATGGGGACCTCCGGAGCCGCCGCCAAAGTCCCCGCGCCAACCCCTGGGCCCCATGAAAAGGCGGCTCCGCCGAAGCCTCCTGTCCCTGCGCACCACGCGCCTCCGACGCCGCCCCTTGCGGACAAGGACAAAGACCCCTGGGGCCCCGTGGAACGCGTACCCATACGGGGCATCCGAAAGAGTATCTCCCGCAACCTCATGGCATCTCAGAGGCACACCGCCTCTGTAACAGGCATGGACGACGCCGATGTGACGGAGCTATGGAACCTCAGAAATCGTGAAAAAGAGGCCGCCGCCAAGCAGGGCGTTACGCTCACATTTTTACCCTTTTTCATGAAGGCCCTGCGTCACGCCATTGAGAGCCACCCCATGCTCAACGGCTCCGTGGACGAGGAACGTAGCGAGATAATCATCAAAAAATACTTTAACGTGGGCGTGGCCGTGGACACCCCCGACGGCCTCATGGTGGCCGTTCTCCGTGACGTTGATAAAAAGACGATTATGGAGATAGCCGCGGAGTTGCAGGAACTCAGCCAAAAGGCGCGGGAAAGAAAAATAACCCTTGGCGAGCTCAAGGGCTCGACCTTCACCATCACAAACTACGGGTCTTTTGGCGGAAGGTACTCAACGCCCATCATCAACTACCCCGATATCGCTATCCTCGGCACGGGCCGTATCACTGAACGGCCATGGATAAAAGACGGGGTGATAGTGCCGCGCATGATACTGCCCCTTTCTCTTACCTTTGACCACAGAGTAGTGGACGGCATCGAGGCCTCGACCTTCCTTGCGCGGGTGAAGGAGTACCTTGAGGACCCGAACCTTATATTTATCGAGAGCGCGTGATGGGAGAGGGAGTGTAGCAAAAAAGGGCCTGCAAAATCTTTGATGGGTTGCACTGCGTTTCACCTAGCCTACAAGGCTGAGCATGAACACCTGTCCCTATTTTCTTGACAACCAAGACGGTATCTACAAGGCTTATATGGGCATTCAAGACTATTTGAAATCAAGCAACCCTCTTTCTGAAGAAGCAATGGACTTTCTTATCGAATACAAGGAAGAAGATCAATATGTAGATTATAAGGAAGACTTTGATTCTAAAAGTGAAAAAGAGTGGATTGGAATAACAAAGGATGCAATGGCTTTCGCTAATACTTGCGGGGGCTATTTGGTATTTGGCGTACAAGATGTTACTTATAAACTTTTGGGGTTAAAAGCCGAAACAGTAAAAATATTAGACGACATAACACGTATTCATAGTAAATTAAACCGCTATATTTCTCCACATATTACTTCATTAAGGACAAGACCTCATATTAAAGATGATAAGACTTTTGTAATATTTTGTATTCCTGAATCCATTGGAAAAACTCATATAGTAATCAAAGAGGCTCTTCTCCCAACCGAGTGGGTGATTTTGGTTAATTTTCATATCGGTT
>CAYYUX010000077.1:0-8086 GCA_964474975.1 uncultured Thermodesulfobacteriota bacterium | reverse complement strand
CAAAATTTGTTACTGTTTATACGGACGGCAAGGTAAACATCAATACGGCGCCTCGTGAGGTATTAAGGGCCCTTAACACCGATATTACAGATGAAATGGCCCGTAATGTGATATCCTACAGAAAGGGTACGCCTTTCCGGGAGACCTCGGAGATAAGAAAGGTCTCGGGTTTTGAGCAGGTCGGTTTTAACCTTCAGAGCAGTATAATTGTAAAGAGTAATTTATTCAGGGCCTCTATTACGGCCGGTACAGGTAAGGCGAAGAGCGTGGCCGAGGCCGTCTTCCGTAGCGGAGAGAAAGACAGCGCCACATATTATTACAGGCAGAGGTAATGGCAAGACCTATTCTGATAATTGATATTGGACGTGACTCGCTCACGGGCGGCGTAGTGAGCCCGGGGCATGGCGAGGTTAAGCAATTTTTCGAGTCTTCTCTTCGTGATGGGCTTAAGGAGGCCCTTGCCTCGCTTCTCCGTGAGATGAACTCGGCAGGTTTCGTCTCTTTCGGCCGTGTATATCTCGGCGTGCCTGCCAAGTCACTAACTATGCGCATCGTATCTATCCCCCTTGACGACAAGAAAAAAGTCGAGGAGGTATTGCCATTCGAGCTTGAGGAGAGGCTTATAAGGGATTCCGATAATTTTGTCTTTGACGCAGTTGCCCTCTCTGAGGGCAAGGCCATGGCAGTGGCACTTGAAAAGCCTCTCTTGCGGGAATATCTTGATACCTTTGCCGGGTTTGGCCTTGAGCCTTTCTGGGTGGGAAGCTCACTGCTCGCGAAGGAGAGGCTCCTTGCAAAGGTCAATGACATGGCCCGTCCTGCGGTCTTTATCGATAGAGAATCCTTGATTATATCAGATGGCAAGGAGCCTATTCTTTACAAGCGGATAAACGACGATATGGACGTAAGGCTTGCTCTTGCGAGCGTTGAGGGCGGCGGCCTTGATGAACTTACCTTTTATTACTGCGGCGAGGCGGCAGGTGCCTTTATACCCGAGGGGCGCTCAGGCGTGGCGGTCTGTGATTGGGATGAGCGCTTTACGGGGCTCTTTGCCCTTGCCCTTCAGATAAAGGGCGGGCTTAAGGGGGCTGTAAATTTCAGAAAGGGGGAGTTCGCCAATACTGAGGCCTTTGACAGAGCTAAGAAGGGTTTCAGGGTCACAGTAGCCCTACTGTTACTTATAGCAGGCTTATGGGGCGCGCTTGTATACCTTCAATCACGTTCCATGGCAGAGGAGATGGCCGATATAAAGGCGGAGCTGACAAACTCTTACAAGAGGGCCTTTCCCGCCGATACAGTGGTGCAGGATCCCTTCTATCAGCTTGAGATAAAACTCAAGGAGCAGGAAGGGGACATGGGCGTTATGGGCATGGGTGTAAATGTGCTTGAGAATCTGCGGCTTCTCTCAGCGGCAGGTGGCTCTGCGGGAATCACATTTTATGAGCTTTCCATGAGCGGCCAGAGGGTGACGGCAAAGGGCAGGGCCGCCTCTTTTGAGCAGACGGAAAAGTTTAAAAAAGAGCTCCTTAAGCAGAAGGCCTTCCTTGCGCCTGCTCTTACAGATGTAAAGAAGAGCTTCAGCGGCGGAGTGACTTTTGCAATAGCCCTTGAACTCAAAGGGTGAGCGGCCTTTACGGGGACTTAATAAAAAGGGACTTACAGTAAGGCAGAGGTATATGAATATGGGAAGTTTTTTAGAGGGAATTTTAGAGAGGCACGCGCTTGTCCTGAAGTTTGTTGTTGCCTTTTTGCTCCTCGTCGTATTTCTCGGCGCTTCATATAACTATGCGTCGGGCAAGAGGTCTGCCCTGCTGGCAAAAGAGCGTGAGCTAAGCGAGTTCAGGTCAATGATGAAAAAATACTCGGCGCGGCGCGAGACCATAGGGCCTGTAAAGAGGCGGCTTGCCGGCTCCGCGGCGGCCTCTCCCATGAGCGTCATGGAGGAGATAGGCGCCCAGCTTGGCATAAAAGATAACCTGAAGTCCTTTAAGGCCGTGGAAGAATCCGTTGAGAACGGCTATGAGATAAGGAGCGTGGATGTGGCCGTAAAGGGCATTACGCTTAACCAGTTTGTAAATCTTCTCTACGAGATAGAGAGGTATCCGGGGTTAATCCTTGTAAAAGAGCTGGATTTGAAGACGGGTTTTGAGGATAATAAACAATTGGACTGCTCTCTTAAGGTCCTGCTCATAAGCGAGATGGCCTCTTAGGGGCCATGGATTACAGGTATGAAGTCAATATCCATTACAGAGGCGGTAAGCGGAGTTAACGGCGTAAGGTATCTTAATCTCCTGCTACTCATTGCCGCGGTGTTCGTATTGGCCCTTGTGGTGCGGGAGTATCTCTCCGAGGAGACGGTTTCCGGGCATATGCCGGGAGGTGAGGCTACGGCCCTTCGCGGCAAGGCAGACAAAAGGGGCTTTTCTCAAAATGCGGTTATAGGCAGTAGCGGGATTCTTGGCGCTCCTACGGTGCTTTCTCTTATCCGTAGCGCGCCTGTTCAGAGGCCGGGAGCCGGACCAGTGAGAACGACTGCAACAAGTTCCCAATTTACGCTTCTCGGCACTGTTACAGATACCGGCGGCGGGGGTTTCGCCATTTTTACGGAAAAGAGCAGTGGAAAGGAAGAGGTTGTAAGACGCGGTGAGAGCGTATTTACCCTCGGCAAACTTGTGCGTGTTGAGCGCTACAGGGCCGTTGTAGAGAGCGGCGGAAGAGAGATGATATTTAATATGGATTTAAGCGATAAGGAAAGGGCTATGGGAGAAAACGCCCACTCGCCTATGCGCGGCGGAGGGAGCCTCTTCTTCCCGGGAGGCCTGAATCCCTTTACGGGTCGGCCTGCCAACCGCCTTGCCAAACCCCTTGGAAAGGGCAGGTGGCTTGTAGACAGGAGGGCCCTTGACAGCGCCCTCAAGGATTCCAACAGAGTGCTCGCTGACGCGAGGTTTTATCCATACAGGGAAGGCGGTGTTGTAAAGGGGTATCTCATCAGTCAGGTGAGGCCCTCAGGCGTTTTCTACGGCATGGGCATGAGAAGCGGTGATATTATTCTGAGTGTAAATGATTATGTCATAGACGCCCCTGAAAAGGCCATGAGCCTTATGAAGGGTCTGAAGGGAGAGACAAACGTAAAACTTGACATCCTGAGGCGTGGAAGGGCACAGACATTCAAATATGAGATTAGGTGACGAGGTCTAAATGAATTTTTTAAAGAGAGTCTTTATATTATACCTGCTTTTATTATCTCTGGGCTGGTTCACGGCGCCTTCGGGCGAGGCCATGGCAGGACCATCCGGCAAGATAGCCATGAATTTTCATGACGTCGAGATAAGCACGGTCGTGAGGTTCATAAGCGAGACTACGGGCAAGAACTTCATATACGATGATAAGCTCAAGGGCAAGATAACCATCATAGCCCCGAAGAAACTCTCGTCGAATGAGGCCTTTGACCTCTTTGTATCGGTCATGGAGCTCAAGGGCTTTGCCATTGTAGACATAGGCAGTGCCTACAGGGTCTCTCCCGCCTCCATGGTCAAGCAGGCCCCCATTAAGGTTTCAAAGGGCAAGGCGAGGCCAAAGAGGGCCAATGAGTTATACATGGCGAGGCTCATCCCCCTTGAGTATCTTTCTCCAAGGGAGCTTATGCCCGTGCTTACCCCAATGGTATCACGGCAGGGTTATATATCGGTCTTCGGAAGCTCCAACTCAATCCTTGTCCTTGATACGGCAAGAAATGTTGATAAGGTTCTCAAGGTAGTCGGGTATCTTGACGTAAAGTCAACGGCCAATCCATCAGAGCTTGTTATATTGAAGTATGCCATGGCCAAGGACATGGTGGATATGCTTAGAAAATATGAGGGCGGAGGCGCTACAGGCGCGGTACCGGGCCGGCCCATGGGGCAGACTACGGCAAAAAATACCCCCATAGAGGCAAAGCGTCTTAACGGCCTCATCATCTTCGGCAACAAGGCCGAGAGGAAGAGGCAGAAGGAGCTTATCGCTCTTCTTGATGTCAAACCCTCAGAGGCGGCATCGAGGATAAATGTCTATTACCTTGAGAACGCCGATGCCGAGGAACTTGCCAAAACCCTTGAAAGAGTCGTCAACTCCACTCCCGAGCCGCCGAGTGGGACAGGCAAGCTCATAAAACCGGTTAAGACCAAGTCACGTTTTGAGAACCCTATCTCCATAACTCCAGACATTGATACCAACTCGCTGATAATAATGGCACAGCCAGATGATTACAGCGGTCTCGTAAAGGTCATAGAACAGCTTGACAGGCGTCCCCTTCAGGTCTACGTAGAGGCCATGATAGTGGAGGTCTCCGTCGACAGGGCCAAGGAACTTGGAACAAAGTGGCGTGTCGCGGCGGAGCAGAATGGCAAGCCGATTACAATAGGCGGCTTTGGCACGGTGGACTCAGGCACCATGTCCGATATAGCAAATGGCCTATCCGGTTTCAGTATAGGCGGGCTTGCCAATTTTTTTAATTTTGACGTAACACTGCCTGACGGTACAAGCTCTTCTCTCAGCACGCCGGGTTTGTCCGTGCTCTTTAACCTCTCGGATTTTCATGACGTGGTAAACGTCTTAAGCACGCCTCAGATACTCACATCAGATAACCAGGAGGCCGAGATAGTGGTTGGCGATAACGTGCCTTTTTTGAGCTCTCTTGAGAGGGCCTCAGGAACCACCAATCAGCCCGTACTCCAGTCCATAGAGCGAAAAGACGTGGGCGTCACCCTGAGGATAAAACCTCAGATAAGCAAGGGTGATTTTATAAAATTAGATCTCTATCAGGAGATCTCTTCCGTAACTCCCACGACTCAGGCCGCAGGAGTCGGCGCCTCTGATATTATCACATCAAAGCGTTCCGCCAAGACCACCGTTGTTGTCAAGGACGGACAGACCATTGTCATAGGCGGGCTAATACAGGATAAGATAGTAAAGAACGAGACCCGTGTGCCAGTATTAAGCAAGATACCTCTCTTAGGCTGGCTCTTCAAGTCTACCTCGGAGACCAAGGAAAAGACTAACCTGCTTGTATACCTCACCCCCACTATTGTGAGGGACTCCGGTGACCTCAAGACCTTGAAGGAGAAAAAAGACAGGGAGTTCCGCAGGAGCATAAAGAGGGGGCCCCTGGATAGTACGGAAGGGGGATTTTTCTCTTCCGATGATTAACGGTTAAATCAAATAAGGCCCTTTATATGGCAACTCAACTTGAAGAAAAAGGCACCTCGGCGCCTCCCACAGAGGAGACAGAAGAGGCGCGTCTCGCCTCAAGATACGGCTTGCCCTTTAGCGCCGATCTGGACGACGATGACGTTGACCCTTTTTTCCTTGAACAGCTCCCCATAAGTTTCGTTAAGACCAACCATGTACTGCCCCTTAAAAAGGATGGAGAGAGGCTTAAAGTGGCCATCGCCGGCCCCGGCTCACTCTATGCCCTTGATGATATGGAACGGCTTTTTTCTCTTCGTCTCTCACCTGTTATTGTCCCCGAAAATAAAATTCTCGCGATTGCCAACCGTTTTTACGAGATGCTTTCTGGCTCGGCAAACGAGGTGATGGAAGAGCTTCATACAGATAGCCTCGACGATATCGCCGACCAGTGGCAGGGTCCCAAAGACCTCCTCGACCTCAATGACGAGGCCCCCATAATCAAGCTCCTCAACTCCGTACTCGGGCAGGCCGTAAAGGACAGGGCGAGCGATATTCACATCGAGCCCTTTGAAAAAAAGATAGACGTGCGTTTCAGGATAGACGGCATACTCTATCCCGTGCTCTCTCCTCCGCGGGTCATTCAGGAGGCCCTTGTCTCAAGGGTGAAGATAATGGCGGGGCTCAACATCGCCGAAAAGCGGCTTCCTCAGGACGGCAGGATCAGGCTCCTTGTCGCGGGTAAGGATATTGATGTGCGTGTATCCACCGTGCCGACGGCCTTTGGCGAACGTGTGGTCATGAGGTTGCTCGATAGAAAGTTCGGCCTTGTGACCCTCGGCAAATTGGGGCTCTCTGCAGAGAGGATAACCGATGTGGAACGCCTCCTCGCCATGACCAGCGGTATCGTCCTCGTGACCGGTCCCACGGGCTCCGGTAAGACTACAAGCCTCTATGCCTATCTTAACAGCATAAACAGCAACGAGCGTAACATCATAACCGTCGAAGACCCCGTGGAGTATCAGATTCAGGGCATCGGGCAGATACAAGTGGCCCCGAAGATAGACCTTACCTTTGCCACGGGACTTCGCTCCATATTACGGCAGGACCCTGACGTGATAATGGTAGGTGAGATTAGAGATACGGAGACGGCGGAGATGGCGGTTCAGGCCTCCATGACAGGCCACCTCGTGCTCTCTACACTGCATACCAACGACGCGCCAACGGCGGTGACAAGGCTTGTAGATATGGGTATTGAGCAGTTTCTCGTGGCCACTTCCCTTGTGGCCGTTGTCTCGCAGAGGCTTGTGAGGACGCTCTGCGGTAAATGCAAGGAGGCCTACAAGCCCGGTGATGAAGAAAAGGCCCTCTTTGGCGGCAAGGCCCCGGAAGTTCTCTACAGGCCCCGTGGCTGTGAGGGGTGTTTCAAGACAGGTTTTTACGGCCAGACCGGCATCTTCGAGTTTATGATAGTGGACCAGGGGCTGAGGTCTGTTATATTAAAGAATCCCGACGCCATTACCCTCCGCGCCTATCTCGTCGATAAAGGTGTAAAGACGCTGAGAGACGACGGCCTTGATAAGGCGAGAGAGGGGATTACGAGCCTTGAAGAGGTGGTGAGGGTTACGCATTTTGATTGAGGTCCACGTTTATCATGCCAATATTTCATTATAAGGCTTATGATAACCTCGGAAAAGAGGTAAGCGGGGTGATTGAGGCCTCGGGGGCGAAAGACGCCGCCGCAAGGCTTAAAAAAGACGGGCTTTACCCCCGCAATGTCTCCATGGAGGCAAAAAAACGCGAGCTTTTCGCATGGCTGAAGTCACTTCGGCCACGCGGCGGCTCTGCGGACCTTGCCTCTGCCTCTCGTCAGCTCTCTACCCTCCTCTCCTCAGGCGCGTCTCTTCACGAGTCCCTTGAGATAATAATAAAAGAGTGGGAAGATACCTCCTTCATGGCTAACTTCATGGATGTGAAGGAGCGTCTTGCCGGAGGAAGCTCTTTTGCGAGGGCCCTTGAGGCTCAGGAAGGCGCCTTTCCCGAGATGTACTGCCGCATGGTCGAGGCGGGTGAAGAGACGGGAACCCTTGACAGCGTCATGGCCCGCCTTGCCGATTACCTTGAGGCAAGGGACAGGGTCTATGAGAAGGTGAAGACGGCCCTTATCTACCCCATCCTCATGACCATAGTTGGCCTTTCTGTCCTCTCTTTTCTCGTAATATTCGTTATCCCTAAGATTACCACCATCTTCGAGGATACGGATACGGCCCTGCCGCTTATTACCGTTATCCTTCTCGGCATTACCTCTTTTGTGCGAAAATTCTGGCCCCTTATCCCGGTTTTTGCCGTGGCCCTGCCATGGGTCGTCTCAAGGTATCTGAAGAGGCCGAGAGGCAAGGCCCTTAAAGACAGGCTGATTATAAAAATACCTGTCCTTGGAAAGACGATTAAGAAGTTTTATCTCTTTACCATGACACGCACACTCGGAAGCCTCTTGAGTAGCGGAGTTCCGCTCCTCCGGGCCCTGGATATGACGGGAAAGGTCGTTAATCATACCCTCTTTCAAGATGTTTTTGATAAGGCGGTAAGAGACGTTACCGAGGGCGGCGACCTCTCAAAGAGCCTATCCTCCTCGTCTCTCCTCCCCGGGATGATAGTCTATATGACGGCTATCGGAGAAAAAAGCGGACAGCTTCCCGAAATGCTCCTTAAAGTTGCCGAGTCCTACGAGAGGGAGTTTAATACCTCTGTGGAGAGAGGGCTCGCCCTCATGGAACCTGTGCTAATCCTCCTTATGGGAGCGGCCGTGGGTTTTATCGTCCTCGCCATACTTCTACCCATCTTTGAGCTTAATCAGATAGTAAAATAATTAGAGTGCCTTCTTTTTTCCAAAAGAAGGCACTCTAAGGGACAAAAGATT
>CAYYUX010000076.1:0-8143 GCA_964474975.1 uncultured Thermodesulfobacteriota bacterium | reverse complement strand
TTCTAAGCGCCTTGAGGCCCGTTGCAAGTTTTTTTTCGGTGAAGCCAAGGAGCTTGCCGTATGTGCTGTCTCTGTAAAACATAACCCTGTTGTATCTTAAGGCTTCATCTGTCCAGTTGCTTTTGTAGAAACTCGCGCCGCCGCCCATGTTGTATAAGAAGTCTCCGCTCTCAAATAGGCAACGCATTATATTGAAGTCGATTATTGAGCCGGGGGAGAAGTGCCTGTAGCTCTCGTCAAAGTCCGCAGTAAGGGCGACGATTCTCTTATTGGAGCGGATGTGATACTCAAAGGCTATAGCCTCGCCTTCGAAGTTGAGTAGCCATATATCAAGGCCTCCACAGGCGCTCATTGATTTTGCGAGCATGGTATAAAAACGCCTGTTCTCACTTGTGCTTGAGATTGAGTTATTCAGCTCAGAGTGCTTCCAGCCCTTTAATCCTATCTCAAATGCCTTCTCCCGGGCCCATTCCACATCTTCGGGAGAGGAGTATCTGCGCACCTCAAAGCTTCCCGCTTTCTTAATTTTGTTAATCTTGTTCCTTGAGGCCTTTTTGAATCTTGTGGAGCGGCTTTTGAGAAAATCTTCCCAGGGCATATCGGTCTTTACGCATGGAAACACCGAAGCCTCTTCCGAGGAAAAACCGATGCGTTTTTTCTCCATAATACTGGCAAGGGTGGTTATTGCCGGCGTATCGGGTACGTTCTGCAAGTCGATGATGTCCCATTTGCGTTTGAGGAGGTAGTCGCTGAAAAGCCCTATTACTCTGTTGTCGTCATCGCGAAGGGCAAAATCCCCGGTAGTCCACGGGACATCGCATAGCAGGGATACCTTTTGTGCGGGAAGACCTCGTATCTTGTCTCTTGTTATCTTTAGGGGCAGGGCGCCTGCGAGGCCTCTGTGGTCACGGGCGATGAGTATGCATACCTCTTCCCCCTCTTTGATGAAAGACTCCCACCATGCTTGAAGCCATTCGTGACGCATAAAAAGGGAGTCGACTTTTGCCGCTTCGATAAGCTCATTCCACTCATTTTTAATGGATGAGAATTTTTTGGAATCTTTGATGCATACAATTTTCATAAATTCCGCTCACAGCATAATTTTATTAAATATCAAGAAGATACAAGAAATATCACTAATATTATAATCAACTAGCTTATCAAAATATTGCTTTTTAGTCAAGGTGACTGCAAGAACCGGCACTTCAAGAGAAGAGGGGTCTTAAGGATGGGCAAGGGTGTTACGGCGTGGGTGAATAGGTCCTTTTTTTCTTTTTCATCGCCATTAGAAGCAGGAGCGAGCAGAGAGCCGCCGTAAGCAATCCTGTTGACGTCGGGTACTCCACAGCAAAGACAAGTGGTGTAAGGCTGATTCTTACGAGAACTCTTATCACGGCATGGCGCTGAATAAAATCAGCCAGAGGAGGTGATGTAGCGTAATAGATATGGACGAAGAGCCTGCCGGGTGCGTTTGTTATGAGGTATCTATCGCGAAAGCGCCTGAGCGCCTCTACATGAGGATTGAGGTAGCTTCCATAGGCGGCAGTGGCTATGAAGCATCCGCCGCCGCCATCAGATGCGGTTCCCGCTGTTGTGGCAGTGGTTGAGGGAGTCGCCGTGACACTTACCTCGCCGATAGCTGTGGCCCCGTTATTGTCCGTTACCCTGACCCTGATGATGTATGTATCGGCTGTGTTGTAGATACGAGAGACCTGCCCTGTAGTCTCCGTAATATCATATGTACCGTTGCCATCAAAGTCCCATTCGTACTTTGTTATATATCCGTCACTGTCAGTGGCCGTAGCTGTAAAGTTGGCGGTAAGAGGGCGTACGCCCGTAGTGGGGTCTGCGGTAAGAGATGATACTACAGGCGGGTTGTTAACTGCGCTCGATACCGATATATAGAGAATAGGAGATATTGTGGTAAGCCCGCTGTCATCGGTGACCCTGACGCGGCTATTAAAAGTCCCCGCCAAAGAATAGGTATATGACGCGGAAGATACAATGCCGGTATCAGATTCGTATATGCCGTCTCCGTCAAAGTCCCATTCGTATTTTGTTATATATCCGTCGCTGTCTGAGGCAGATGCGCTGAAGTTTACGGGAAGGGGGGCTATTCCTACTGTCGTATCAGCAGTAAAGGAGTTAATGACAGGTGGCGACGGTGCATTGGACGTCATAAACGTATTGTTTGTCGAGGTTCCTGCGTTGTTGTAGGCATCAATGGATTTTACCCTGTAATCATAGGTAGTGTTGTTGGAAAGCCCAGTCAATGTCACGGAATGAGTAGTTGTGAGTGCGTAATGTGAAGATGTTGAACCGTAGTTTGTATTAAGCCCGTATTCCACGGTAGAAGTGGAAAGCTCGTCGGTTGTCCATGTTATGAGAGCAGAGGAGGATGTGATGTTTGATGCCTGCACATTGGAAATCACAGGAGGCGTACTGTCAATAGGTATGTAGGTGCCGGTGTATTCCATTGCGCCGATATCGAATTCGGCTGTAGCCGATCCATTACCGTCCATGGGTCTTCCCTCGCCGTAGTAGTCCGATGAGACTACGGAACTTACAGAAGGGATGCCGCTGTCTATGGCAGGGCTTACTGCTTGAAGCTGAAAGTCATAGGCCGCGGGGTTTACAAAGAAGGGGTTTAGCCCTGTTACAGGAGAAGTATAAGTGAAGTAGGCATCTCCGGGAAATCCCTCGGGGGTGCCGGCCCCGTAAAAGAGGTCGTTTTCGGAATTTATTACTGAGCCTCCGGAGAAGTTATTGTAAAAGTAACTCGCAAGTGAGTCGGTGTTCTCAAATATGTTGTTCTTTGACGATACGAGTGCCTGCCCGCCGGTATGACCGCGGGCTCCTATTATGGAGGTGCCTCCCGTACTCGAAGAGCTGTTATAAAAGGTATTGTTATACAGGTAGAAGTGCCTGATGCCTCCTACCGCCTCAAAGTGAAGAGCATAGGCGGCCGTGTTTGCGCCCATCTGGTTAGTATTAACCACAAGGTTATTGTAGATATAAATATTATCAGCCTGCTCCTCGTTGTAGAAGAACTGAGCCGAGGGACTGTCGTGCATATAGTTGTCGTGGATGTAGATACCGCTTATGATATTCGTGGGAGAGCTGTCTCTAAAGTTCAAGGCCGCGCCGCCGAGGTGATTTGCCGCTCCGAGGTTTCCTATCCAGTTGTTTATCTCTATCCAGCCTATCTCCATATAGGTTATGGGGCGGTCATCGGAACCTCCGTTCTGGCAGGTCGGATAAATAGCATGTTTGTAATAGTCAAAGCCAGAGTCCTTAAACAAAAGACCGAGATACTTTACGTTGTCCGATGCCGTCGGGCTGATTACGCCTGTCCACGCGTCAGTCTGATAGCCTGCGAAGGTGCATCCCACCACCCTCCATCCATCACCGGAAGTATGAAGGGCATCAGAGCCGTTGAGAAAGCTCAGCTTTGCCATGGTCCAATAGTCTGTTCTGATGCCGGGACCAAACTCCTGATATACCTCCGTTCCGGGGGTGTCTATAACGGGCATGGCCTCGCCGGGATACCCGACTATGGCGCATGGAAGGGAAGCCGAGCAACTGCGGTTTCTTATATGCATGGCAAAACCGCCTGCCTCAATAGATGTATAGGTGCCGGAACGCACATATACTATATCTCCGTCGGCAAGGAGGGTGTTGGAGTAAAAGTTGGCCTTGTAGAAATCCGCCCACGGCCCTTGGCCGAGGCCCTGAGCCGTGGCATATCTGCCGTCATTGGAATTGGAACCTGAAGGAGAGATGAAGTAAATATTACCTGCCCTTACGGTAAAGGGCAGGGTGTTGGAGACAACGCCGTTGACTGTTACCGTAATGTTGCCGGGACCGTCGGCCATGGAGCTGTTCAGCCAGAAGGTTATCCGCTCAAGTCCGCGCGCAGGGCCCACGGCATCCCACTCGGCGTAGTCAGCGGCCGTGGAAAGCTGTGTCCCGTTAAGGGTTATGTAACTCGAACCCCGTGTGGCGCCAAACCCGAGCCCCCAGACCGTGACTGCGGCGCCCTTTGTTGTCGAGCCCTCCCATCCAGTCTTAGGTCCGCTCTCTATGTCTGTAAAAAACAGCTTTGGTGCGGCGTTGGCAATGGCCGGTATAAGGGCCGAGATCAGCAGGACGAATAGGATAATTTTACTAAATTTTTTTCTCACAAAAGACTCTTCAGGCAAAGACAAGGTTGCATTTCTGATGAATATTCAGTCTGCCTTTATTATAGACCGGGCAAAGCTTAATATCCGTGATGGCAGTCACCTTATAATCATCAATATAAACAAGTATTTTGGTGACATTCCCCTTTGACGGGCTCTTAATGCGACCAAGTCTTCAACTAAGGGGAGGGGAGGCATGGCGCGTCCCGTCGTGAGGCCGGGGGATGTATTTGACGAAATATCAGTCTTTGGCCTATTTTGTGGCGAAAAAACTGAGTCTGGGCTATTTAGGGGTTTAGCCTCTGTTATCTTAAATACTTTCGTGAGTAAGAGCGGTAAACCCATTAAAGTAATTAAGCCTCAGGCAGAGGCCCCTGTCAACTTTTTTATAGAATTTTAAAGGTCTTTGCTAAGTATAATTGATTTATTGTTTTATCTTGCAAAAAGAAGCCGCATTTTATATGCTTGAAGTCTCAGAGAGGTAATGTTTTACGCAGAGGCGCCTTTCGGGCGGCATGCGGTTTTTTTTTATTAACAGATGATAATTCAGGGAGGAATTAAATATTGAGTAGAATCCTTGTCACCGGAGGCGCTGGTTTTATCGGATCCAACCTCTGCGAGGCCCTCCTTGAAATGGGCCATGAGGTAAGAGTCCTTGATAATTTTTCCACTGGAAAAAGAGAGAATTTAGGGGATTTTATCCAGTCCATAGAGGTTATGGAGGGAGATATCCGCGATTATGAGACCCTTGAAAAGGCCGTAACAGGCGTCGAGCGCGTCATACATCTTGCGGCCATGAGTTCCGTGCCGTGGTCCGTAGATGACCCCGAGGCGGCTCACCACATGAACGCCACTGGCACGCTCCATGTGCTGAAGGCCTCGCGCGACCACGGTGTACAGCGGGTGGTACTGGCCTCAACCTCGGCCATATACGGCGAAAACCCTGTTCAGCCCAAGAGGGAAGAGATGATACCAGAGCCAATGTCTCCCTACGCGGCTACAAAGCTCGCAGGCGAGCATTACTGCAGGATTTTTTCCTCTCTCTACGGCCTTGAGACCGTGGCTCTAAGATATTTTAATGTCTACGGAAAACGACAGGACCCGGCCTCTCATTACTCTGCCGTCATACCCAAGTTCATAACCCGTATGCTCTCAAACTCCAACCCCGTAATATACGGCGACGGAGAGCAGACAAGGGATTTCGTATTTGTAGAGGACTGCAACCGTGCCAACATCAAGGCCTCTTTTACTGATGGGATATCAGGCGAGTTTTTCAATATAGGCTCTGGCATGAATATTTCCGTAAATGAGCTCTTTAACACCATAAGGGATATTACAGGTGCGAAGCTCGAACCAGTATACGAAGATGCTCGAAAAGGCGATGTACGCGAATCGCTCTCAGATATATCAAAAGCGAGACGGCATCTTGGATTTGAGCCTGCCTATACCATGGAGGCAGGCCTCAGAAAGACCATCGAGTGGTACAGGGCAGTGTCCGGTTAACCACACCGCCTGAACCGTTTTTTTTCTAAGAGCTATTCCGCTGAGATTCGCGGCGCCGAGGGCGTACCCCTGATGACGGCCCTGTAATACCCTGCGCTCCTCCTGTATGGCCGCAGAAATGCGATTCTATTAAGGTCTTCCATTAGTTTGCCCTTCGGCGATATCTCTACTCGCATCTTTATCGGGTTATTGCCCGGTGCGGCTTTCATACCGATTACTCCCCTTGCCTTTGCCGAGAAGCTATCTCCCTTTATCCACGCCGAAGCAATAAATGCCCTGCACCCCGCGAATCTTACATCAAGGCCTTCTTCGGAAAGTTTTTCTTCCTCTATGCCGAGGCCCATTATGTAAAAATCACGTATCTCGCCTCCAGTTGCCCGCGCCTTTAAAAAACCATCGGGACAGGTCTTTGCCGCCCCTGTGGTTATGTCGAGGCTGATATCAGCCGCACCGGGTATAATCTCCCCGAATATTTTTACCGGCGGGGCCGTTGCGCCCCTGATAACCATGGTTGCGTAAATCCCCCTCGTCTCACGGCCTACGCGGCCTTTCATTATGCCGCCGTATATATCCCCGGAAAGGATAAGACCGGGCCTCAGACGTATAAGGCTCATGGGCGAAAACATGGCCCTGATACGTGCGAAGTAAAGCTTTACCCCCGTCTTCGTACCCCTGAGATGCATACCCTCAGCCTCGTAGCCAAAGGGAAATACCTTTTTAAAGCTCTTTAACTCCATGACCAGCCCTGCGTCGCCCATTAGCCTTTTTTTAACGAGCTTTTCCACAACATCCGAAGGCACAATTACAAAGAGGGCTTCTGCGAAAAAAACAAGGCCTATAACTATTGCAAGGGGTATTATGAGAAGCTTTTTACGCACAAGGGAAGGCTCCCGTATTTATCCGGACTTAGAGGCGTGAACAGTAAAAAGGACAAAGAATTACTTTGATTAGAAACAGAAAATTTTATATCATCACAGGGCCTCTCTGTCCAACAAATAAGAGACGGCACTGCATTAATAAAACAACAAAGAGGCATTTTTGTGCCGGAAGCGGCCATTTGTCCTGTAAATTATATGCTCTATCGTGTATAGTATAAACCACATAAAAAGGAGGCTTTCATGGCAGATATTTTCACAGGATTAAAGAATCTTATAAAGGACAAAAAAGCGGTCATAGGCGTAATAGGCCTCGGATACGTTGGCCTGCCAATCAGCCTGAGGTTCTGCGAAGAGGGTTTCAGTGTATTGGGTTTTGACGCGGACCCTGAGAAAGTCAAGTTAATCAAGGAAGGGACTTCCTATATAAAACATATCCCCTCAGATCTGATAGCCGCTCACTCAAAGGGCCGCAGTGCCGTTTTTACGCCTACTACGGATATGAGCCGCCTCACCGAGGCTGATGCCATTATCATCTGCGTTCCAACACCGCTTTCCTCAAAGAGAGAGCCGGACCTCGGTTACGTGGAGGCCACTGCCGTTGACATAGCAAAGAACCTCAGAAAGGGGCAGGTCATATCACTTGAATCCACGACTTATCCCGGCACTACGCGCGAGCTCCTACAGCCCCTCTTCGAGGCAAAGGGGCTAAAGGCGGGCAGGGATTTTTTCCTTGTCTTCTCGCCTGAGCGTGAGGACCCCGGCAGGAAGGATTTCAATACCCGTACTACGCCCAAGATAGTCGGAGGCATTACAAAAAAATGTTCTACAATCGGCGCGTTGCTTTACTCTCAGGTAGTTGAGCGTGTTGTACCCCTCTCATCAACAGACGCCGCTGAGATGACAAAACTCCTTGAGAATATCTACCGTAGCGTAAACATAGCCCTTGTGAACGAGCTAAAGCTCCTCAGCGACCGTATGGGCATTGATATATGGGAGGTCATAAAGGCGGCAAGCACTAAACCCTTTGGTTTTAATGCCTTTTATCCCGGCCCTGGCCTCGGCGGTCACTGCATCCCCATAGACCCTTTTTACCTGACATGGAAGGCCCGCGAGTTCGACTTTTCCACGCGTTTTATCGAGCTTGCCGGTGAGATAAACACCAATATGCCCTATTTTGTAGTAGGCAAGGTAATGGAGGCCCTTAACAGAAGGAAAAAAAGTATCAACGGCGCGAGAATCATGGTTCTAGGCGTAGCCTATAAGAAAGACGTTGATGATATGAGAGAATCTCCCTCAATAGAGCTTATTAGAATCTTAAAATCAAAGGGAGCCCATGTACGGTATAACGACCCCTTTGTGCCTATTGCCGTGAGCAGGAGAAAGGGCTTCAAAATGCGCTCCACGAAACTTACAGAGGCTGTTCTGGCAAAATGCGACTGCGTGCTTATTGCCACTGATCACTCTGCCTATGATTATAACTGGGTGGTGAAACACAGTGATATAGTCGTAGACACCCGTAATGCCACGGCAGGCATAAGGAGCAAGAAGATCGTAAAGGCATAGTAAGATGGTGCAGGGTAG
>CAYYUX010000075.1:0-8409 GCA_964474975.1 uncultured Thermodesulfobacteriota bacterium | reverse complement strand
GGAAAGGTGAGATCCGCATCCTTCTTGTCTCCGGCCGAGAGGCCCTTTAACGCCTCGTCAAGCCCGGGCATGGGAGAGGTCTCGCCTATAAGCACCGGATACCCCGTACCCTTAAGTCCCTTAACCGCCTTTCCATTCCTCGTGGCCGTAAAATCAATAATGACCATATCCTTATCATCGGCAGGCTTATCGACTTCCTTGAATCTTATATTCGTCTGCCTTATGCCTTCAATGCCTTTTTCGATGTCTTCTTCAGTAACTTCAATAACGGCTTTTTCTCCAAGATCAAGGCCATGATAATCACCGACCTCCACCTTTGGCGTGACCTCGAAGCTGAGGGTATATATAAAGTCCTCTCCCTCTGTTGGAGAGAGTGTCTTTATCTCAACTGCGGGGCCGTCAAGGGGCGTAAGTCCAAACTCTTCAAGGGCTTTATGATATGTGTTGTCTATTAGCCTGGTAGTTACATCGCCCTTGATACCATCGGCAAACTTGGCCTTTATTACGCTTTTGGGAACAGTACCCTTACGGAAACCCGCTATGGCGGCCGTTGCCTTAACCCTCTCATAAGAGTCATTGAGGGTCTTTGTCACATCATCTGCAGATACGGTAACCTCAATCCTTTTTTTTACGGAACTTATATCCTCAAGCACTGCCTTATACTTAGTCTCTTTCTCTTCGCTCACAAGCTCACCTTCCCTGGAATGTTTTTTTGTTTACTTTTTTTACGTCAATTATGGTGCGAGAGGGGGGACTCGAACCCCCATGGTCGCCCACCAGATCCTAAATCTGGCGCGTCTGCCAATTCCGCCACTCTCGCAATATTGTAGCATATTCAAGAGAGCGCCGCACGCCGCCCCGTCGTCATTGTTATACTTCTCTTTCCCTGCGAGTCCTACATTATCCATAAGAGCAGGATGGACTAAAGTATTATATTGTTTTAGGCCCCCTCTTTCAATAAAAAAAAGGGGAGGCATAACGCCTCCCCTTTTTTCTTATTGAATCAGGTCTATGACAACTGACTTAGAAGTTGGCAGTCAGCTGAAGATAGGCCCAGTCCATGTCATCTGTGGTGCCTGTTGCGTTGACGCGACCTGCCTGATCAAGAAGTTTGCCTGTGAAGAAGCGGGCAAGACCAAGCTGAGCCGTAAGTGCGCTGTTGTACTTGTAGGTAGCTACAAAATCAAGCTCTGAACCTACGTCAGACTCGGTGTTGGTGCTGCTTGTCATGCGGGCGCCGCCTGGTGTGTTGTTCCAGTTAGCCGCACCGTACCATGCGTCTTTCTCTTCGTTGAGCTTGAAGCTCCAGAAGGCAAGGTAGAGTTTCAGTTTGCTGGTTACATCGGCTTTTACGTTGAAGGAGAAAGCATCTACGTTCCTCCATCCCTGCTGATCCATGAGGCCATAGTGACCGTGGTTCGTTGGGAAGAGGTTGAAGAAGGTCTCGATGTCTGTATCGGCTCCGCCGTCATTATCACCCTGCGAGGTATCATACTCCGCGCCAATCCTGATCTTCATGGATGTGGGAAGCGTGTACCCTGCGTTGGCAGTAAAGGCAAAGGATTTGATGTTATAGTTGTTCGAAAGGCCTGTAGCAGTGGTGGTGGTATCAATGTTACCACTCTGCAGGGGAAGCTCAAGGCCGTAATCAACGGCTTTGTAGTGTCCCTTGGCCCTTACGCCGTAGGTGTAGAGGTTGGAGGCCTTGATTGGATTTTCCGTTGCCGCAAAGGTGTTGGCGCCGATCTGGCCGCCTGCTACGGTCTGGCCGAAGGCTGTGGCGCTGTTGGAATCCCTCCAGTAGTAGACATAGGCCTCAACGGTATTGTTCGGAATAGCCTTTATCGCGGCGTTTATGCCGTAGAAGTCCTGGTCAGCGTCACCGCCGCAACCTGTAAAGCAGTTGGTGCCGAGGGCCGCTGTGGCGTCGTTGATCTTCGATGCAAAGGCATCGATGCTTACGGCTGAGTTGGAGAAGTTGGCCTTGATGGCATCAAAGCTACGGCCGTTGTTGTTCCATCCGAATGCGCCGATGAGCCTCTGATCGCCGTATACGAGCTCCTGACGGCCTATCTTGAGGGATACGGGCTGTCCGAAGATGTTGTCTACCTTTACATAGGCCTCATGGAGGTCAAGGGTGTTGGTGCCTGCATCCGAAAGAGCCGGACCGCCCCTTCCAGCCGGGTCGGAAATGCCCCACATCCTGGAATCCTGAAGGGTAATCTTAACATTCGTATCGCTTGTTACTGCGGCGTTGGTGGTAAGTCTTACCCTCTGAAGCACACCGTTGATGCCGGTTGAATCGACAAACCCCGGGTTACCCCTGTATTCGCCTCTTACCCTGTACTGCCCCTGAAAACTAAAGCTGGTAGCCATGGCCGGCACGGCCACCGCGGCAGTTAAAGCAGCTGCGAAAACTGACAGTAGTAATCTTTTCATCCTCTCTTCCTCCTTGAGTTGGTATTAATGACTTCTTTAGATGTGTTGGTTGTTTAATCCATTAAGCGCCATTCGATACCGGCACATTATAGAGATGGCCCATTGACGTGAATAATCCCCGTATTGAAAATGTCATGAGCCCTTCTAATCCCTCGTTACGCCCCGATGACGTCTCGTGGAAATTTGCCTATTTCGTTAGCCTTATACACTGCGAGCATATAAAACCTGCCCCCTCCCTGGTGCCCCCGGCCTTAATACTTATCACAATACTTGCCCCGTTTATATTGTGAATAACAGCTTCACGTTGCCTCCTCCCGCGGCAATTAAGGGTTAATCCCTTCATACAGACAGCCCTTTAGATGACACTCCGGAAGGAGGTCAATTCCAAATGGCTTATTTACGTGTGAGTGAGGTTAAACGTTAAAGTTGATTTGTTATACACAAGATTATTAAGGCTGTCAAGTATTTTAGTGTTTTTTTTTATTTTTTACAATCATGCCCCCATATATGCAGAGGCCTTGCCTCTCGGCCTCTAAGGCAAACTCGGGGCGATAATGGATTATAAGGTTACGGATACAAAAAACAAAAAAGGCCCGAGAGGGCTAAAACAAGGTCATATAACCATACATCACCCCTTGACGAACTTGGGGGGGGCGCGGCTTTAGAGGGGCTTATTCATATAACCCCTGCCCTTATGAGGTCGTGAAGGTGTATTATACCGCTTACGTCACCGGAGGCGTCAAGGACAAAAAGAGCGGTAATGGCGCGGCCTTCCATTATATCAAGGGCTGTTTCAAGCAGATCCTTCTCTGATATAGTCCGCGGGTTAACGCTCATAATCTCACCGGCCCTCTTCTCAAGAAGCCCTGTACCCTTCTCAAGCCCGCGACGGAGGTCTCCGTCCGTTATTATCCCCACAAGGGTCTTGCCGCGAAATACTCCAGTAAGCCCCAGCCTCTTTGCCGTCATCTCCACAACACTCTCTTTCATGAGAGAGTCTTCTCTTACCATGGGTATCTCATCGCCTCTGTGCATGAACTCTTCGACACGCATGAATCGTCTTCCGAGACTTCCGGCGGGGTGAAGATGGGCAAAGTCCTCTACACCGAACCCACGGCCCTCAAGAAGGGCCACGGCAAGGGCGTCGCCCATGGCCAGCGTCGCAGTAGTAGAGGCCGTTGGAGAGAGCCCCAGTGGGCAGGCCTCCTTGGCCACGCCCACATCAAGAGCCACATCAGCATACTCGGCAAGAGAAGAATTCATATTGCCCGTCATGGCTATCATCTTAATGCCCATGCGTTTTACCAGAGGGATTATCCTTATAAGCTCATCGGTCTCGCCGGAGTTGGAGACAGCGATGAGGATATCGTTCTTCATCAGTACGCCAAGGTCTCCGTGTACGCCCTCGGCGGGGTGAAGAAAAAAGGCCGAGGTGCCGGTGGCGGCAAGGGTGGATGCTATCTTCTGACAGATAATGCCGCTCTTGCCCATACCGCATACGATTACCTTGCCTTTTGTGGCGAGTATCATCTCCACGGCCTTGGAGAAATCATTATTCAGCCTACCGGCAAGTGCGGCTACGGCGCCTGATTCTATCTCAAGGACACGCCTTGCCGCAGTAAGGGCCTTGCTCTCATTCTTTATCATAGTTAAAACTCTTTTATTATCTTATTGAAAGAGGCCCCTCCAGAAGAAGCCCCTTTATAATCAATGGCCATTGTCAATGCCGCGCACAACAGTGTCTATGGCGAGTATCTCCGTGAGGACTCCCTTTACATCTGCGAGAGCTATGGAGTTCGGTCCGTCGCAGAGGGCCCTCTCAGGGTCAGGGTGAACCTCCATGAAGAATCCGTCCACTCCGCAGGCAGATGCGGCTCGCGCAAGGTATCGGGCAAGTTTTCTGTCTCCCCCTGATTTACCTCCCATGCCCCCCGGCGTCTGCACGCTGTGCGTTGCATCAAAGACAAGGGGACATCCCATGGACCGCAGGAGTGGAAAGGCACGGTAATCCACAACAAGATTATTGTACCCGAAGCTCACGCCCCGCTCCGTAATCATGACTTTCTCTGCCCCGGCGCCAAGGGCCTTGTCCAGTGAATATGAAATATCTCCCGGGGCCATGAACTGGCCTTTCTTTATATTAACGGGCAGTCCCGTAAGCGCCGCCTCTACTATAAGGGTAGTCTGACGGGATAGAAAGGCCGGTATCTGAATAATATCAGCAACCTCTGCTACGGATTCCACCTCTGTGCGGCAATGGACGTCTGTGATAATCGGAACATCGGGAAAGGCCCTTGATGCCGCCGAGAGTACCTCCAGCCCTTTTTCCAGCCCCGGCCCCCGGTATGACTCAAGGGAGGTCCTGTTGGCCTTGTCGTAGGAGGACTTGAATATAAAAGGGACCTTTAGGTCATCTGTAATCCTCACAAGACCCTCAAGGGTATTAAGGGTCGTGGCCTCGTCCTCGATAACGCAAGGGCCGAGGATAAAAAAGAGTGGTGCCGACTCCCCCTCGCCGGGAAATATTTTTTTGAGAGTTTCTTCTTTTGCCATTGGTCAGGCGCCCCTGGCAGAGGTTTTCTTCGCAGTCTTTTTCGTACTTACCTTCCGCATCGAGGCCCTTTTGCGGCCCTTGGCAGTATTTTTATGCGGCCTGCTCTTGTCTCTCTTCTCTTCAGCCCGCTTTACTGATAAAACAGCCTTTATGAAGCCGCGGAACAGGGGATGAGGTTTCAGGGGCCTGCACTTGAACTCAGGGTGAAACTGACAGGCCACGAACCACGGGTGGCCCTTTAGCTCCATTATCTCCACAAGATGACCATCAGGCGATAGACCGCTGAACTCCACGCCAGCGCCCTTCAGGACATCTCTGTAAGCGTTGTTAAACTCAAAACGGTGGCGGTGCCTCTCTGATATCTCCACGAGACCGTAGACTCCGTATGCCTTTGTCCCCTTTTTAAGATGACAGGGGTAGGCCCCGAGCCTCATGGTGCCGCCCTTGGCGCAGAGGCCCTTCTGGCCCTCCATTATATGGACGACAGGGTCTGGCGTCTTATCGTCAAACTCGGCGGAATTGGCCTTTTTAAGCCCCACAAGGTCACGGGCAAGCTCGATTGTAGCCACCTGCATGCCGAGACATATACCGAAAAATGGCATACCCTTCTCTCGGGCATACCTTACGGCCAAGACCATTCCCTCAATGCCGCGCGTGCCGAAGCCTCCCGGCACAAGGAGGCCGTCCACGCCCTTAAGGAGGGCAGAAGGACCTTTCTTTTCCACATCCTCGGCGTCTATATACTGTAACTTAACACGGCAGTTGCCTGCTATGCCCCCGTGGATCAGGGCCTGATGAAGACTCTTGTAAGAATCCTGCAGGTCTACGTATTTACCTACAATGGCGATGGTGACCTCGGCGCGAGGCTTGTATATCTTCTTAACAACCTTCTCCCACTCCTCAAGGCGCGGAGCCCGCGTCCATATATTAAGCTCTTTCAGTATAAGGGCGTCAAGGCCCTCACGGTGAAAGACAAGGGGAACCTCGTATATACACCCAACGTCCTCGGCGGATATGACGGCGCTCTTTTCCACGTTGCCGAAGAGGGCTATCTTGTCCTTCAGCTCCGTTGTAATGGAACGGTCGGAGCGGCAGAGCAGAATATCAGGCTGAATACCAATTTCGCGAAGCTTATTGACGCTGTGCTGAGTGGGTTTTGTCTTAATTTCCCCTGCCGTGGCAATATATGGCAGAAGCGTAAGGTGAACGTAAAGTACATTCTCTTTGCCGAGGTCAAATTTCAGCTGTCTGATGGCCTCAAGGAAGGGTAGGCTCTCAATGTCGCCCACAGTGCCGCCTATCTCGATGATGGCAACATCAACGGTATCGGCAAGGACGAGGATTTTTGATTTAATCTCGTCTGTGACATGGGGTATGACCTGCACGGTCTTGCCGAGGTAATCTCCGCGCCGCTCCTTTGTGATAATAGAGTCGTATACCTGCCCGGTAGTAAAGTTATTCTTTTTTGTAAGCCTCGCGTTGGTAAAACGCTCGTAATGGCCAAGGTCCAGGTCTGTCTCGGCGCCGTCGTCGGTAACAAAGACCTCGCCGTGCTGAAAAGGGCTCATGGTGCCGGGGTCTACGTTGATATATGGGTCGAGTTTCTGAATGGTAATGGTCAGGCCCCGGGCCTCAAGAAGGGCCCCGATGGACGCGCTGGCAAGCCCCTTACCCAGGGAAGAGACCACTCCGCCCGTTACGAATATGAACTTTGTCTTTAAATGCTTATCAGCTTTACTCATGAACCTCCCTTTTCCCTCATAGGCCCCCAAAGGGGGGATGATTGCCCGCCTCAGAGGGCGAGTGTATCATTATAGTAATACTAAAACCCGCTACCCGTGAGAGCGGGCGAGTTGCGCATATAACTTGCAAAACCAGTTTTCCCATGATTACCCCGCGGCAAAAATCTCCCGCACGCGCGCAAGGTCATCGGCAGTATCTACGGAGACGGGGTTATAATCCGTCTCTATAACCTCTATGACGTGGCCGTGCTCAAGGGCGCGGAGCTGTTCAAGGCTCTCGGAGTCCTCAAGGGGGCTATGGGGCAAATCCGAAAAATTCAGAATAAAATCACGCCTGTAAACATATAGCCCAATGTGCTTGAAAGGCCGTGTCTTTCTATCGTCAAAGGCCCCCGAAGAGTATGGTATGGGGCTACGGGAAAAATAAAGCGCCCTGCCCCGGCTGTCCGTCACCACCTTAACGGCATGGGGGTCGAGGAACTCGGCCTCGTCTGTTATGGCCGTCTTCAGCGTGCTTATATCCACGCCGGGGTCTTCCAAAAGCGGCCTTATGGCGCTATCCACGGCCTCAGGGGATATAAGCGGCTCATCTCCCTGAATATTTACAATAATCCCTGCCTCAGGGACTTTCAACGCGGCCTCGGCAATGCGGTCAGCGCCGGAGCGATGGTTTGAGGAGGTCATAACCGCCTCGCCGCCAAAGCCCTTTACTGCCCTGAAAATCCTCTCGTCATCAGTAGCGACAATGATAGTGTCTATAAGGGCGCAACCGCGCGCACGCTCATATACCCTCTCCACAAGGGTTTTGCCGTGAATATCAGCAAGGGGTTTACCCGGTAGCCGCGTTGAGGCGTACCTTGCGGGGATAAATGCCGCTACTTTCATAATGGTTCAATATATCCCAAAGCCCGCTTTTCTGTCAACACATAGGAGGGGTTTTCCTTATTATAATGAAGGTTTTTTGTATATATAAGGAGAAGGCAGGGGCGGACGTGTTCATTTATATAAAAAATCTTTAAATCAGCGGTGGATTTGAGTATAATCAAGGCCTCATCACAAAACCCACTCACACACACTGCCGGAGTGGTGAAACTGGTAGACGCGCGGGACTCAAAATCCCGTGGAGGCAACTCCGTGCGGGTTCGACCCCCGCCTCCGGCACCAAAATATTTGATTGTTTTTTTGGAAGTGGCAAATAGGGGAAGTGTCCCTGTATTTTTTAAATGAACTTCCAGATAGTCAAGCAGGAGTGGTGAGGCACAAAAGCCCTCACGCCGCATATGCTCTAGGATATTTAGATGGTGGCCTTAAGTCATATGGTATAGTTAACAATGGATAGTGTTTATTTTAAGTCTTGTGGGCACAGCCAACCAAGACCATAACCGAAACACAAAGAAAACTTTAAAAAATATGCCAAAGAAAACCGAGAATAAAAAAAGCCTACGTAAAACCAGAGATACAACGTACCTTCTTCACGATGATGTGATGGATTTTTATCTTGCAGAGCAAGCGTCTGATTATGGCAAGAAAAAACCCTTCAAGGTCTGCTTAGATGACACCACACACAACTTAAGGCTTTTGCAGGGTGATTGTTTGGAGATACTCAGCCACGCAAAAGCGGCCTCCGTTGATGTCATCTTTGCCGACCCCCCCTACTTCCTCTCAAACGGCGGC
>CAYYUX010000074.1:0-8412 GCA_964474975.1 uncultured Thermodesulfobacteriota bacterium | reverse complement strand
GGCATATAGAGGCCATCAAAGAGATGGCGCAGGCCGAGAAGAACCGCCTTCATGCCCTTGAGACAGTAGGCCCCTCCACGGCGGGTGTTCAGAAAGAGATCAAAAAACACATCAAGTTCCTTGAGGCCCAGATAGCGAACCTCGGCAAGGGACTCAAGAAACTTATCAGGGAACACCCTGATATCGACGAGAACCTAAAGTTGCTCTGTTCCATACCCGGGGTTGGCGAGACCACGGCCTCTGCCCTGCTGACGGAGATAGGCGACGTGAGCCGTTTTGATAACGTCAAGCAACTGGTAGCCTACGCCGGTATCGCCCCTGCTGAGCGTCAGAGCGGAACCTCGGTGCACGGCAAGGTCATGATCAATAAGCGTGGCTCAAAGCGCCTCAGAAAGGCCCTCTACATGCCCGCCATGGTGGCGGCTCAACACAACCCCGTAATAAAAAAGTTTTACGATCGACTTCTCGCAAAAGGCAAAAAGCCAATATGTGCACTCGTGGCATGTATGAGAAAATTACTGCACATCGCCTACGGTGTGCTTAAACATAAAAAAGAATTCGACCCGAACTGGAATATACCTCTTTTGGCTTGACAGCCAAGACGGTATCTACCAAACTACATGAAATCGCCCATGCTCAACACAATGAATGGTCAGAGCCTTGTAGGTCGGGTAGAGCGTAGCGAAACCCGACAATTCAATACGCACATAGATTACGTCCTTAAGTTAATTAGGCAGGTCTACTGACGCCTTACACCGTAAATTATCTGATGCCTGTCGCTGACCTGCTCCACCGTCAGCTCCTTAAGCCCTGCCTCCTCCAGCTGTACCCTGACTTCATCCATGCTAAAGGCTGAAAGTAGAGAATTGTAAAAATCAACTTTCAAAATCTCCGGCTCTTCTCCGCAGTATGACTCCACAAACCCGCGCGCCTCTGCCACGCTCTTTGGCCGAAGTAGATCTATGACAAAAATAATCGTACCCGCGCCTGCATGCTCTATAACGGTCTGCCAGAGGCCCTGCGGCTCGTGCAGGTGATGAAGGAAACTACTGCTTATAATGGCCTCGTACCGCGCGGTGGGTATGGCCGCCCCGGGGATAAGACCCTGTAAAAAGGTAATATTCCCCCCACCACTCTCCAGCGCCTTTCTCTTCCGTGCAAGCCTCAGCATCTCCGCCGCGCCGTCTACGGCCAGTATCTTCGCCTCTGGAAAACGTGACGCAAAACGGAAGGTTACGTCACCGGGGCCGCATCCGAGATCAAGGACATTGCCACGTAACTCATGTCCCTTGAAACGCCCGGCAAAGAGCTCCAGAACCCGTCTGTGAGGCTCCTCAAAATCAGCCCCGGCGTAACTCTCTGCCTGTGCCACCGTCTCCATAAGCTCTGCTTCGGGAATCCGTTTCATAGAACCTTCCACTTTCTTTTAGAAAAAAGAAAGTTCGCAAAGAAAACCAATATGGGGCCAAGTGTATAGTCATTGAACAGAAGACCCGCGCCCCGCGATATCAAAAAAAAAAAGAAAACTCGGGAACAAAAAACAATATTGAGCCGCCTATATCGTCATTGAACAGAAGACCTGCGTCCCGCGATACAGACACAAAAAAAACGGGGCGGACTAAACGCCCGCCCCGAAACCGCCTCAATGTGTCTTTTGTTTCTTGTTCTTTGTAAGCTCTTTTATGTGTTCCATGGCCTTCTTATGCCACCTGTCCGCCGGATCAGACCGCTTGGTAAACTCTTTCCAATTGGCAAGGGCCTTCTTCTTGTCGCCCTTTTTCTCATAAGCAAGGGCAAGACCAAAGTACCCGTTGGCAAGCTCGGGGTTCAGCTCCAGAGACTTCTTATGATTTTCAATGGCCTTATCAAGGTCCTTGTTGTCATAATAGGCAAAGCCTATGTTGTTATAGGCGGCGGCGCTCTTTGGATGCGCCTTGAGATGGAGACGATACTCTGTTATGGCCTCATCGTATTGTTTGTGCTTGGATAGCATCTGTGCCTTGGTAAAATGCGATATGCCGGAATTACTGTGTGCGGCGTCACCGGGCATCTTGTGGGCCGGTACACCAATGGTCTTCTTTCCCTTAACTTTCCCGGCCGCCGAAGGGGCTTCATTTGTCTTCGAACAGCCGCTTACCGCAAGGACAATACAAAACAACGCAGTTACCACCACTTCCATCTTCAGCCGCAGACTCCACGGTCTTGCTCTCATCGCTAATATCATCACGCCTCCTGATCTTTAAGATTATTCATCTCAAGGTTAGAGATAACAAAAATGGCTCTAAAAATCAAATTATATCCTTAACAGGCCCCTAAAACAATACTATCGTCTCTGCCTTGTAAAAAGCATTGAATTTATCTCCATGAAAGGTTATATATTACTCTACATTAAACTTTTACTCTACAGGCGACCATAATGGCTGAAGATATAATGATAAATACCCACGACCCCAAACGGTTAAAAAGATATCACGTAAAGGTGCTTGGCAACGCTGTTCTTGAAAAGGACGGCATTGAGGAAAGCTTCTTAAGCAATACCCTGAACATCAGCCTCTCCGGGGCACTTATAGAGACAAGTCACATTATGCCAATGGGCGCAGTGCTCAGGTATCGCTTCAAGGTACCCGGCATTTCAAAAACCTTTAATCTCCTTGCCGAAGTGGTCCGAAGCGAAAACGAGACCAAGACAACGCGGCAAAATCTCTCCGAGAGGGCCACGCCTCGAATCTACGGCATACGCTTTATCGATCTCACAGAGAAAGACCGCGCTGACATAGCCTGCTACCTCTTCCAATAAAGGCCCGGTGATAATGTATGGGGGAGACAGCTGGGCATCTCAGAGCCCCTGGAGGCAGGAGCAGAAACATTTCAAGGGCGGTGGCGTTTCATAACCGGAGACGTTCAGGAGCAGAGGCATTTCAAGAGCGGCGTTTCAGCCCTCATGAGCATGGCCGCGATGAGACAAAATCACAGTTCACCAGTTCACATTTAAGAGGCCGTCTTCAATCAATGATTGAAGACGGCCCTTTCTATTAAAAAAAGCGGAAAAGTTGGAATCAACTGCCGCCAAAGCATATACCCGCCTTACACCGCATACAAAAATAACCGATAAACTTAATGTACGGGGCATTAAAACTACCCTACCGGCGGCATGGCTTCAAGGCGCCTTATCCTCTCCTCAAGGGGAGGGTGCGTGCTGAAGAGTTTCATCATGGCGCCGCCGCCGCTGAGGGGTGTTACTATAAAGAGATGCGCCGTTGCCTGAGCTACTTCTTTTGAGACTGCGGGCATTGGTATCTTCTTGTTATAATACTCGAGTTTTTTTAGCGCTCCTGCAAGATATAGAGGGTGGCCCGTGAGGCGCGCTCCGCCCAAATCAGCGGCATATTCCCTTGAGCGCGATATGGCCATCTGTATAACCATGGCCGCCATGGGGGCTATTATCATCATCACTATAAGGACGATGGGGTTACTGCCGCGCTCGTTATCCCGGCTACCGCCGAACATTGAGGCAAAGTAGGCTATATAGGAGAGATAACTGATGGCCCCGGCGATGGTGGCGGCTATAGTGGAAATCAATATGTCTCTATTGGTTATATGGGTAAGCTCGTGACCGATGACACCTGATAGCTCGTGCTTGTCGAGAATCTCCAGTATGCCCGTTGTTGCGGCAACAGCGGCATGGGCGGGGTTGCGGCCTGTGGCAAAGGCGTTGGGGGCAGGGTTATCCATGATGTAGACCTTTGGCATGGGTATCTCGGCCTTCATGGCGAGTTCCCTCACAATGCCGTAAAGCACTGGCGCTCCGGCCTCGTCAACGGCCTTTGCCTTATACATCTTCAGGACTATCTTATCGCTGAACCAGTAGCTGAAAAAGTTCATGAACCCGGCGAAGATGAGGGCCATCAACGCACCCTGAGTGCCGCCGAGGGCTCCGCCGAAAAATATCAGTATGGCCGAGAGTACGGCAAGAAGCATGGCAGTCTTTACGTAATTCATTATTAACAACCCTCCAAATTCGAGTACAACAGAGAAAAACCCCGGCTCAAGCCATTGGGTCCTTAAGACCTCTTTCTACTATTATTATATGTCCCGAGAGTCCGGGAATCAACGTGTGGCTATCTCATGGCGCTCAGGCGACAAGGTCCATGATGGCCTGTCTCACCTCTGGGATGGCAACGGTGGTGTCCATGCAGTAGCCCTGAGGGCGTATATTGACAATGCCGATAACGGGCAGGGGATATGAGTCCTGAAGTCCGCTCGTAAGATCGCGCTCGCAGGCCACGGCCACAACAGCATCGGGCCTGTGCTCCATGACCTTGCGCCTTGCCGAGGTGCCTCCCGTTGAGATGTATAAGGTGATGCCGAACTCCTCGGAGAGGGCGAGGAGCTGGCCTATCTCGCATTTGCCGCATCCGGCGCAGTTCTTTACGTTTCTTGTGACCTTTATCTTGCAGTCGTCAAACTGAATGCAGTGCGGCATGAGTATAAGGAGCTTCTCGGGCCTCATGGCCCCGCGTTTCTTCTTCATAAGGCGCACCATCTGGTTGTTTATCTCTATAAAGGCACGCTCTATCTTTATCTTGGGCATCTTTACAAGGCCGCCGATAAGCACCATAATGGGCAAAAAAAGCTTTACAAGCATCCATCTAAGCCACGGTGAATAATAGGAAATACGCCCGCCCGTTGCCGCGAGGCTGAGGAGCAGGGCCCCGCCAAGGATAAATAGACCCACCACAAGGACAATGGCTCCGAATATATAGGGAAGCGCCGGATGTATGTTGCCAAGGCCTCTCGTAGGTATGTACCAGAAAAAAAAACCCGCCGCGAGCAGACCCAGGGCCGTCAGTATCAAGAGCCATATAAAACCCCTTAGCCCGGGGCTGTAATCCTTGCTCTCAGGGCTACCCTCCCACTTCCTGTCTTTATTCTTAATCGCCTTACTCATTTTTCACACTTTATCCACAACTCGGGCATAACCCGCCGAACCACGAACCCCAAGCCCGCCATCTATTAAACAATCTTTAATTGTCAGCCAAAGCGCTGGATTTGTCAATACCTTCCACTTTCTTTTAGAAAAAAGAAAGTTCGCAAAGAAAACCAATATGGGGCCAAGTGCATCGTCATTGAACAGAAGACCCGCGCCCCGCGATATCAAAAAAAAAAGAACACTCGGCAACAAAAAACAATATTGAGCCGCGTGCATCGTCATTGAACAGAAGACCTGCGCCCCGCGATACATTAGAATTTAGGGCGCCCCCTACACGCCCAGCACCTCGCCTGCTACGGGCCTGTAGCCCTGTATGAAAGCGCGGGCGGCCATCTTTTTCTTGTTCTCGGGCTGAACCTCCAGTATCTCCAGAAGGCCACTGCCTGCGGCCACAAAAAAACTCTCCTTTTCCACCCTCATGATAAGACCAGCTTCACCGCCCGTAGACTCGGCAGAACCGACACGCACCTTATGCACCTTCAGGGCTTTTCCCTTACGGAACGTATAGGCCCCGGGCCAAGGATAAACGCCGCGCACAAGGTTCTTTATCTCTACGGCGTCTTTTGTCCAATCAATAAGACCCTCAATTTTTTTTAGAGACGGCGCGTATGTGGCAAGAGAATCGTCTTGAGGCTCTGCCTCTATATCACCCTCCATAAGCGCCCTTATGGTCCGTACAAGTAGCCCGGCGCCTCGTGCGGATAGCCTCTCCCTCAGCTCCTCCGCTGTCTCATCTTCTCCTATGGCAACCTTCTCCCTAAGTAGCATTGGCCCCGTGTCCATGCCCCTGTCCATTATCATCGTGGTGTTGCCTGTCTCAGAGGCGCCGTCCATGATGACGCGGTTAATGGGCGCGGCCCCGCGGTATAGCGGAAGTAAAGAGGCGTGAAGATTTACGCACCCAAGCGGTGGTATGGCAAGAATCTTTTCGGGGAGTATCTGCCCGTATGCCACCACGACAATCAGGTCCGGGGCTTCGGCCTTTAACTCCTCAATAAAAGAGGGCTCTTTTACGTCTTTGGGCGTGAGCACCCTTAACCCATGCTCCCCCGCGAATACCTCCACCGGCGATGGGCTAGGCTTTCGGCCCCTGCCCCTGCCCCTCACGGGCTGAGTAACAACGGCGCATATCATGGCATCCCCTAAATCCGATAGTATGGCCTCCAGCGGCGCAACGGCAAACTCCGGCGTACCCATGTATATAATCTTTATTTTATCGCCCATATCGTCAGATTGAAAAAAACCGCTCCCTAAAATAAAAAACCCGCCCGCATAAAGCGCGCAGGCTGAAATGACGCCATCTTATAAGGCAATAAAAAGTATGAGGGCTTTGATTAAACGGCCTGCTCCTCGGCCTCCTGGGCCGCCTTCTTGAGCCGTCTTTTAACGCGGTCTCTCTTTAGCCACGAGAGCCTGTCAATAAAGAGTATCCCGTCAAGGTGGTCTATCTCGTGCTGAAGCGCGACGGCAAGAAGCCCCTCGGCGCCCATATCAACCACCTTGCCGTCACGGTCAAGCCCCGTGACCCTTATGACGGCAGACCTCTCCACATACTCGTTCACCCCGGGTATGCTGAGGCATCCCTCCTCGAACTTCGTCTTGCCGTCGCGCCATGTAATCTCCGGGTTAATAAGGGCCATGAGGCACTTACCCTTGCCGGGCCTGTGCCCCTCATCCTCTTCGTCTTCTTCTGAGTGGGGAGGCACATCAAGGACGATTACACGCAGGGCCACGCCCACCTGCGTCGCGGCAAGCCCTATGCCCTTGTTGGCGTACATGGTCTCTGTCATATCGTCTATGAGGGCGGTGACGGACTCGTCTACCTCGGAGACGGCCTCGCAGGTCTTCCTTAAAAAGGGGTCGGGATATTTCAGTACTTCACGTAGCGACATAATCTCACCTGTTATCTTCTTTTATACAACATCTATCTTTTAATTATATCCTAAATCGCCTCAGGGCTTAAATGATTTTTCTCATCCTTGCTATTTTCTCTCCCATTATGTAGTATTTTTTCATGGATCTATTTGAGATTGACGCAAAAACAAGCGAAGATACGGAAAACTCGCCTCACTCACCCCAATCCCCTCTTGCCGAGAGGATGAGACCCGTGACCATTGAAGAATTTTTCGGTCAGGAACACATCATGGGCAGGGAAAAGTTTCTAAGCAGTGTTGTGCGCGGAGGAAAACTGCCATCCATGATACTCTGGGGTCCTCCGGGCACTGGCAAGACCACACTCTCAAGAATCCTCGCTCGTAGCGCCGGTGCCGAGTACGTGGAGCTATCAGCGGTGACCTCGGGAGTGAAGGAAATACGGGCAGTTATAAAAGAGGCCAAAGACCGCAAACTCAGGGGCCGAAATACCCTGCTATTCATGGACGAGATACACCGCTTCAATAAATCTCAGCAGGACGCATTTCTCCACTCCGTCGAAGACGGCACGCTTACGCTCATAGGCGCCACCACGGAGAACCCTTCCTTCGAGCTAAACGCACCGCTACTCTCACGGTGCCGCGTCATTGTCTTAAAGGCCCTCGACGGGGAGATATTAAAACAAATCATCACCACTGCCATTACCGACGCCGAGCGCGGACTCGGCAAGATAAAGGCCGTTGTTGACGCCGATGCCGTGGATTTTATTGTGGAGCAGGCCCAGGGAGACGCCCGTGCGGCCCTAAACTGCCTTGAGGTATCCTTCATGATAGCCCGCACCGACAAGGCCGGACGACTGCATATTACCGCCAATACAGCTCATGAGGCCCTGCAGAAAAAAACCCTTAACTACGACAGGGCAGGCGAAGAACACTACAACGTTATCTCGGCATTCATAAAATCAATGCGGGCAAGCGACGTCGATGCGGCCCTGTACTGGCTCGCGAGGATGATCGAGGCCGGTGAAGACCCCCTCTTTATAGTAAGAAGAATGGTAATATTCGCCTCCGAGGACATCGGCAACGCCGACCCTCGGGCCATCAACGTAGCCGTCTCCGTAAAGTCGGCGCTGGAGTTTATCGGCATGCCCGAGGGCTGGATACCCCTTGCCCAGGCCGCCGTATACCTTGCCACTGCCCCGAAGAGCAACGCCTCGTACACGGCATATAAAGAAGCCCTTAGCGATGTGAGAAAAATGGGCTCCCTTCCCGTACCCCTGCATCTGCGGAACGCGCCGACCTCATTGATGAAAAAAATGGGCTACAGCGGGGGCTACAAATATCCCCATAACTACGAGGGCGCAGTGGTAGATCAGGAGTGCCTCCCCGAGAAGCTCAGGGAAAAATCCTATTACAGACCCACGGAGCGGGGTTATGAGAAGATAATCCGCACCGCGATAAAGGCAAAAAAAGAGGGTAAACACCCCTAAAACAGTAAGGAGATGGTATGGACGCCTCCCTCCTGCCGGAGGGGAGTAACAGGGAAGGGAA
>CAYYUX010000073.1:0-8484 GCA_964474975.1 uncultured Thermodesulfobacteriota bacterium | reverse complement strand
TTGATGAAGACCGCCTCGAAGTTATTGAGAGGGCTAAGTCAGCGGGGCTAAAGCGTCTGATAAGCGTTGGGTGCTGGTCAGAGAAGAACTGCTTTACCGGCATTGAGGCGCTTATAAAAGAGTATGATTTTATCTACGGCGCCCTTGGCGTGCATCCCCATGACGCGGCTACTGCTGATGTTGATAGGGCCTTCGCCAAGATAAAGACGCTGGCCCTCGGTAAGTTTGATGGAAGTAAATCGAAGATCGTCGCCATCGGCGAGACAGGCCTTGATTATCATTATAATAACTCTCCAAAAGAGGCCCAGAGGGATTTATTCAGAAGACACCTCGCCCTTGCCCGCGAGTTGAACCTTCCCGTCTCCATCCATACGAGAGAGGCCTGGGAGGATACGGTGAAGATATTAAGTGACGAGGGCTTCGGAGAGGGCGAGGCAGGCGGGGGAATATTCCATTGTTTTTCCGGCGGCCCCGATGAGGCTGTCGAGGCGATAAAAATGGGTTTTTATCTCTCCATCTCAGGCGTTGTCACCTTCAAGGGAGCGGATAATATCCGCGAGGCCCTAAGGGCCTCGGCAATAGAAAATCTCCTCCTTGAGACGGATTGCCCGTACCTTGCGCCTGTACCTAGCAGAGGAAAACGCAACGAACCCGCCTTTCTTATGGAGACGGCCCGAAAGGTAGCGGAGTTAAAGGGCCTTAGCCTTGAGGACGTAGCGCGCATCACCACCCTTAACGCCGAGGAGGTCTTTGGTCTCGGTGTTCATGAGAAGACGCGCATCGCCTATAAGATACGCAACTCTCTTTATCTGAATATTACCAACAGATGCACGAACCGCTGTAGCTTTTGCGCAAAGTTTAAGTCCTATACCGTCAAGGGGCATTTTCTGAGGCTAGGCGAAGAGCCGAATTTCAAGGAGCTCTTGGACGCCATAGGAGAAAATCCCGAGCAGTATGACGAGATAGTCTTCTGCGGCTACGGAGAGCCCCTTATCCGCATTGACCTTGTAAAAAGGCTGGGGCTCTTTCTTAAAAAAAGAGGCTGTAAGATACGCGTGGATACGGATGGGCTGGCCAACCTTGTCCACGGCCGAAACGTTCTGCCGGAGCTGATGTTTGTGGACTGCATCTCCGTAAGCCTTAACGCCCCTGACTCCGAGACATATCAGAGGCTTATAAAGACGCCCTTTGGCGACGCGGCATACCCTGCCGTACTTTTTTTTCTACGGGAGGCAAAGAGATACATCGCGCGCGTTGTGGCCTCGGTGGTGGCCGTGCCGGGCCTTGACATAGAGGCCTGCAGAAAGGTGGCTCGTGAAGACGCGGGAGTCGAGTTCAGGGTACGGGAATACGACAACGTCGGCTGATATGGTGTTATGATACGAAGGCCCCTGCCTATCATGCGGATAAGCAGGGGCTGAGGTACAGACAGATTTCCGGTAAGGCGGCAGGGGTTACTTAACCTCTACCGTTATTTTTTTGGCCTTCATCTCTTCGGCCTTTGGAAGGGTTACTGTGAGGATGCCGTTTTTAAGGGCCGCCGTAATCTTATCGGCCTTTACCTCGCAGGGTATGTCTATGGCGCGCGAGTAGCTCGTGTAGCTCCGCTCGCTGTAGTAGAAGTCCTCCTTTTTCTCCTCCTTGTTCTTTGTGATCTTGCCCGAGATGGTGAGCCTGTTGTCCTGCACGGAGATATCTATATTGTCTTTTTCCACTCCCGGCAGTTCCGCCTTAACGAGAAGGGTATCGGGCCTCTCGATGATGTCTATGGCCGGAGGCGTGGTATCTCTTTCCATGAGCGCCTTCACGGGGAGCTCTTTCAGAAATCTCCTTGACGATGGAAAGACCTGATCCCATAGCCTGTCCATGTCTTTACTCATCTTGTCTATCTCCTTGAAAGGATTCCATCTCTCTATTGCCATGGTTGCCACCTCCCTTTCATGTTTTTTTCTTTAAGAGTTTCTTGTCCTCATCTCCTCTTACCTTAAAGATAGTAACACCGGGCAGGGTTGTCAAGGCAGAGGTATAGGGAGCCGTGAAGGTAACGCGCTCCGGGTGTAAGGACCGGCGTCTTTAGATGATTCCAGAGGAATGAAGGATAATCAGGACAAAGGCGAGATAGAGCCCGCCGTTAACAAAAAGATAAATGGGACGGATAACCCCGGCTCTCTTGCGGACAATAAAGTATATCCAGAGCGCCGCCGAAAGAGTGATTACAGCGCTTGTAATTACCGTTACGTTGACGTGCCACGGCGTGAGGAAGATGCCTATGGCAGGCAGGAGGCTACCCTGAAAGACCATGGCCCCCGTGACATTTCCAACGGCAAGGGTGTCTTTGCCCCGCCTTGTCCAGAGTATGCTGTTTATCTTTTCAGGCAATTCCGTTGCTATGGGAATGATAAGCAGGGAGAGGGCTATTACGGGGATGTGCAGTGGGCCGGCGATATGTTCAACACCTATGACAAAACCCTTGGCACCGGCGATGATGAGAACGAGGGCGAAGGACATCTGAATAATTACGAAGAAAAGGCGGTCTTTAAATATCCTTGATATATACAGGGCCTTCGGCTCCTCTGTGACGTGGCCGTCTTCGACGAGGTTCGAGCTTGCCTTGATGGTCAGGAGGAGATAATAACCGTAGGATAATATGAGTATGAAGGCTACAAAGAGGCGCAGGGACCTGTAGGCCTGCGGCGTGAATGCCACGAGAAATGATAGCCCGAAGGCAAAGAGAAAGAACTCCATGTCCCGGCGTAGCCCCGCCGGTTCAGGTCTTATCTTCGATGTCTTTCTTCTTTTTCTGTACCGTAACGCCGAGAGCCCTATAAAGAGCATGGCAAGGGTGGAGAGCATGAAAGGGGCGCCGAGTATGGCGCCGACGCCGACCTCTTCGCTTATGGAGTGCTCGTGCCCCGTTAGTATGGCCACAAGAGGAACCATTGTCTCGGGCAGGGCCGTGCCCACGGCGGCGAAGACAGAGCCCGTAACCCCCTCAGAGAACTTGAGCCTCGCGCCAAGGGCCTCGATGGCGTTAGTAAAAAGCTCGCTCGCCCCTACTATCACCACGAGGGATAGGGCCAATATGAAAAGCTCTTTTGTCATGATGCCCTCTTAATTTTCACGAAGAGGGGCCCCCGTATTCACGCGTCTTGGTCTTATGAGCTCCGCCTTGTCCCGGCCGAATATCAAGAGCAGTATCATGCCGGCAAGGAGGACGAGAGAGCCTGTGATAATGAGCCATATACCGGGGTCTTTATTTATGTTGAGTACAACGTAGGGGCGGAGCGTGAACCCGTTGTATTCGATTTTCTTGCCATTTATTGTTATGGAGCGGCCCTGGCCGCTGATATTCAAAAATGCGCTTTTTTTGCCCATGGTTAGCCGTGCATAGGGGTTTGTAAACCTCTCGGAACGGCTGTAGGGTCGGCCATCTTTATCGAGGGCAAAGTCGGGGTATAGTCCCGTAACGCGTAATCCCTCGCTCGAGGCATCGGATGGCTCGCCATTAAAGGGCAGGTTCAAGCTGAGTCCGTTTATTTTTACCTTGATGCCGTCAGGCGCTTCTCCGTCGTCGTTATGGTAAAAGGCGATTCCCTTGTATATAAGGGGATGGTTTACGGCTATATCACCGGTAAGGATTTTTACGTTATCCCTGAAGAGGCTTATAGTGGTCTTCATGTAATCCCTGTAACCGTAGCTGTTGTTCTTTGCGGTGAAGTCATCGAGCCTGACGCTTAAGTCCCTTACTGCGGCGATGGGTGTTAGTTCGTCTTTAAACAGGACGTTGCCAGATGTCTTGAAGCCCGATACGCTCCCTATAAGGTGACCTGTGAGGGCTATTAAAAAACCGATATGTACTATCTGGGGAAGGAGCCTTCGCCAGTTTCCCCTGTTTTTTACGATGGAGGTGATTTTGTCAAGGGTGCAGACAAAGGTGTTGAGGGCGAATAGGGCGATAAGAAAGGTGAGTACGATTATCCAGTATATCTCGAATCGGGGCGAGAGTTCTTTAAGACCGTAGATGAGCACCTTGTGGTTGAGGTAGCTCATGACAGCGGGGTGCTCTATGGTGATGATGGAGCCGATGGCCGCCACGATGCAGATAAGGACGGCAAGCACTACGGTGAGGATTATGGACGAGAAAAAGCCCCGGATTTTTTTCATTGTTTTATGTTATTCCCGGGGAGCCATTGGTTCCGCCGCAGTAAGTTACCGCCAGTATCTGCCTCGGAGTAGTCAGGCAATTATCTTTTTACAGGGTTTGCCTTGAAGAGGTTTATGATGTTTTGCGCAAGCCCTGCGTTGTCTCCCCTGTTTATGAAGGCATTGGCGAAAGGCGCGTCATCGGCCACCACTATGACGCGGCCCGAGCCGAATTTTTTTTCGGCCACAATGCCGAAGGACTGCACGGGTTCATTTTTTTCCTGTTTTCTGTTGCGGTTGAGGTCTGCCCATGCCTTGCCTGAAGTCCTTGCCACTACCCGTGCGTTTCTCTCGGCCATGAGCCCCCACGTGCCGAAGACGGCGATTTTTTTAAGGCCCTTTGTCACAGGAGACGGCGCGAGGTCGGTTACAAAGAAGTCCTGCGATTTACCCTCAATGGTGTTTTCTTTTTCAGAGATTACAAAGTTGGAGAGGATGATGCCGAAGGTCTCTGTAAGGCGCGCCACGGGGCTTGCGATATGAAGGAGTACGAGTAGAGAGCCGCCGTCATGGACAAAACCCTGGAGGGTCAATATCTCAGGGGTGATAAAGGGGCTTGCCGGCCCTGCGATGACATAGGCGTCGAGGTTCTTTAATATCTCAGGCGTGACGAGCATGTGATTGACGCTTGTCTCGGCCCCGGCCTTTTTAAACCCCTTGTAAAAGGTGGAGTAGTGGAGCTTTCCGTTGTTCTCAGGTGAGAAAATCTCATTGTGCGCCATGTCAAAGGCCACGTTGAAGTGAGTTTTTGCGGCCTTGCCATGTGTGCTACCTGCCGAAAAAGAAGGAAGGGGAACGATAAGCCCAATGGCCAGTACTGCTATGGAAAGCACGAAGGTAAATCTCAGGGATAATAAAGTTTTCATAGACACCTCTATTAAATTTTTTAGTATCTCAGGATAAATGCTCTTGCAGGGGGTGTCAAGGGATAAAAGGATGGAGGCTGTCATAGGGAGTATCTCTGTCTTAGCCGACCCCTCCATGGAGGGTAGAAGAGAGGTGATAGCGCTCTCATGGAACTGCGCAGGCTGTGGAGAATAGGTGCCATGGCGCTAATGGCGGGCCTGACCTCGGCGGCGACGGACGTATGGGGTACCCGAAGGGGCGTTGTGCGCCTCTCGCCGAGAGGGATAAGCACCTTCGGAGCGCAAAGTTCTTTGAGGTGAAAAAATCCCGAAAGCCGCCTTTGTAAGTACTTTTTATAGCCCCGGGGGCAGGGGGAGGGCTCTTTTGAAAGATCGCTCCACCATTCATGGCGTAACTCGCCCCATTGTGATAAAGCTCAAGGAGCTTGGCTTCGGCAAATACCCAAGGGGCAGGTACAGCCGCGACTTCGAGGGCAGTGTAAGCCTCGTGCTCAAGGGCGATAATATAAAGACGAGCCTCGGACCTGCGGCAAGGGAGGTGAGCTATTTCTATCCATTGAGGGAATACGGCAAAAATAGGGGCATAGTAAAGCTATCCACTTGTTTTTTCGAGGTGGTCTCTTGCATGAAATCTGCGAGATAACCTTATAATTTGTCTTGACATATTCCGATAAGACTGATAGAAAAGAGCATAATCATAATAAGCTTTTTGTGTATTTTGACTCTCATAAGCGGTTAAACCGGTTAAAGAACAGGACTGTCTCTTAATTAAGTCTTTTTTTTTGAAAAGTTGCTTCGGCACGGATGCCCGGCGGCCAGCATTACAGCGGCCCCTCGGCAGTTGGCCAACATCGACATCTTTTGTAAGTGGATGATGGGATGTTGGTTTTTTGTTTTTATCACCCATGAATAAAAGGTCGGATTTTTTCAATAAACCTGTAAATCAAGAGAGATCGGAGGTATAAATGTCCCATAAAATTTTCTGGACAAAGACAGACGAGGCGCCTGCTCTTGCGACGTATTCATTGCTCCCTATTATTCAGGCCTTTACAAAAGGCACGGGGATAGAAGTTGAGTCAACTAATATCTCTCTTGCAGGGCGTATCCTTGCTAATTTTCCCGATAATCTTACTGAAGAGCAGAGAGTCTCCGATGACCTTGCCGCCCTCGGCGCCCTTGTGAAGAGGCCTGAGGCCAATATTGTGAAGCTACCTAATATCAGTGCCTCTGTGCCTCAGCTTAAAGCCGCAATTAAAGAACTTCAGGAAAAGGGTTTTAATGTCCCCGATTATCCTGAAAATCCCGTAAATGATGAGGAAAAAGCGCTTAAAACAAGATACGCCAAGTGCCTCGGCAGTGCCGTAAACCCCGTATTGAGAGAGGGAAATTCAGACCGCAGAGCCGCCGTGGCCGTAAAAGAGTACGCCAAAAAACACCCCCACAAGATGCTCCCATGGAGCGCGGATTCAAAGACTCATGTGGCTACCATGACTGAGGGGGATTTCTTCTCCAATGAGCAGTCTCTTACAATGGACGAGGCCACAGAGGCGAGGATCGAGTTCGTAGACGGGGAGGGAAAGGTCACTGTATTAAGGGAAAGCCTGCCGCTCCAGGCCGGAGAGGTCGTAGACGCCACCTTTATGAGCAAAAAGGCACTTGTGAAGTTTTTTGAGGAGCAGATGGCCGATGCCAAAGAACAGGGCGTGCTATTCAGTCTCCATATGAAGGCTACTATGATGAAGGTCTCTGATCCGAGAATATTCGGCCATGCAGTGAAGGTCTACTATAAAGACGTTATCGAAAAACACGCCGACCTTATTAAAGAGCTTGGCGTTGATTTCAATAACGGACTCGGCGACCTTTACAATAAGATAAAGGATTTGTCCGATGAGAAGAGGGCTGAGATAGAGGCGGATATAGCAGAGGTCTACAAGACACGCCCCGCCCTTGCCATGGTCGATTCCGACAAGGGGATAACAAACCTCCATGTGCCAAGCGACGTTATCATCGACGCATCCATGCCGCCCATGATACGCGACGGCGGAAAGATGTGGGGTCCCGACGGCAAGCGCCACGATACAAAAGCGGTGATTCCTGACCACAGCTACGCGCCACTTTATCAGGCGGCCATAGATGACTGCAGAAAACACGGCGCCCTTGACCCGGCGACAATGGGTACTGTACCCAACGTGGGGCTCATGGCTCAGAAGGCCGAAGAGTACGGCTCTCATGACAAGACCTTTGTGGCCCCGGGAGACGGCACTATACGCATAGTCGGCGCCGATGGCAATGTCATCCATGCCCAGAAGGTGGAAGATGGGGATATATGGCGCTCATGTCTCGCAAAAGACGCGCCCATACAGGACTGGGTAAAACTCGCCGTAACGAGGACAAGGGCCTCTGGCATGCCCGCTATTATATGGCTCGACGAGAACAGGGCCCATGACGCGGAGCTTATTAAAAAGGTAAATAAATATCTTAAAGACTATGACACAGAGGGGCTTGATATACAGATACTGCCCACGGCGGAGGCCACGCGTGTTTCTTTTGAGCGGATGAGGGCCGGTAAAGACACAATATCCGTAACGGGCAACATCCTCCGCGATTACAACACAGACCTCTTTCCGATATTAGAGCTTAACACGAGCGCCAAGATGCTCTCCATAGTGCCTCTTATGAACGGCGGCGGGCTCTTTGAGACGGGCGCCGGCGGCTCTGCCCCGAAGCATGTTCAGCAGTTCCTCGCAGAGGGACACCTACGCTGGGATTCCCTTGGCGAGTACCTTGCCTTTGCAGAGTCTCTACAGCATTTTGCCAATGTCACCGGTAATGAGAAGGCGAAGGTATTCGCCGATACACTTGGAGAGGCAAACTGCAAGTTCCTCGATAACAACAGGTCGCCGTCTCGCAAGGTCAATGAGATAGATGACAGGGGGAGCCATTTTTACCTTGCCCTCTACTGGGCCGAGGCCCTTGCCGCGCAGGATAAGGACGCCTCTTTGCGTGATTGTTTTTCCGTTCTCGCAAAGGGGCTTGCCGATAATGAGGCGAAGATTATGGAAGAGCTGAACGCGGCTCAGGGCGCCCCTGTGGACATAGGCGGGTACTATCTCCCCGACGAGGACCTCGCCCTAAAGGCCATGCGCCCGAGCGCCACCTTCAACGGCCTCTTAGCGGCCACTCATTAGGGCGGGTTAAGGGACTGATTAAGAAAAGGATTTTGTCCCTGTAGTATAGACGGGATGCATGAAGAGGGGCGGATTTATTTTTAATCGTAGGCTTAGCTACTGATTTTAAATAAGTCCGCCCCCTTTTTTGTGTGGTATTGGGCCGTAGGCTCAGATTACGTATCTGTACAAGAGGCCTGCCTTGCAGGACAGGCCTCGCACTGTCTCAGCCGTAGAGGATGCTTAGT
>CAYYUX010000072.1:0-8628 GCA_964474975.1 uncultured Thermodesulfobacteriota bacterium | reverse complement strand
GAACATTTCCCCCTGTCATGGCGGCGGCTATCATAAAGGTCCCCGCCTCCACCCTATCGGGTATGACTTCAATGGCGGCAGACTTAAGAGAGCGAACGCCCTCAATAACAATACGTTCCGTGCCCGCGCCCGTTATCTTCGCCCCCATTTTGATAAGGGCATCGGCGAGGAAAACAACCTCGGGCTCAAGAGCGGCGTTCTCGATAATGGTCTCGCCATCTGCGTACACGGCGGCAAGCATGAGGTTCTCCGTACCGGTAACAGAGGGCACATCAAGGTATATCCGCCCTCCCTTCAAGCCCTTTTTCGCCTCTGCAACAATGTACCCCTGCTCTATCTCCACCGTAGCGCCCATACGCCTTAGGCCGTCTATGTGAAGATTAACAGGACGCGCCCCTATGGCGCATCCGCCGGGCAAAGACACACGCGCCTTTTTGAACCTGCCAAGGAGGGGCCCAAGGGCCAGTATGGAAGCCCGCATGGTCTTTACCATCTCATAGGGCGCTACAGGCTCCTTTACCACGCTCGTCTTGATGCGTAGAGTCCCGGTCTCGGCGTCAGTACAAACCTCGGAACCGGTATGGAGCAGTAGCCCCGTAAAAGTGCGGATATCGCGAAGGGCCGGAACATTCGTAATGGTAAGCTCATCCTCAAGAAGCAATCCGCCTGCCATAAGAGGCAGTACGGCATTCTTGGCGCCCGAGACAGAGACCTCCCCTACGAGTCTGTTGCCGCCTTCAATTATGAGTCTATCCATATCTATTTATCAAAATCAGATTAAAGTTCAAAACAACATCGCCCAATGATATACGCTCAGACAGGTGCATGCTCGCTTCCCTTAAGAACCAGCGTCTGATAATGGGTAATAATGGCATCCATAAGCTCCGTAAGGTCACCGTCCATGATATCGGCGAGCTTGTAAAGGGTAAGCCCTATCCTGTGGTCTGTCACCCTGTTCTGCGGGTAGTTGTAGGTTCTTATCTTCTCGCTCCTGTCCCCTGTGCCGACCTGGGCCTTTCTCTCAAGGGCTATCTGCGCGTTATACTCCTGAGTCTTCTTGTCCAGTATCCTCGCAAGCAGTATCTTCATGGCCTTCTGGCGGTTCTTGAACTGACTCTTCTCGTCCTGACAATTAACTACCGTGTTTGTGGGGAAATGGGTTATCCTTACGGCCGTCTCTACCTTGTTCACGTTCTGTCCGCCGTGGCCGCCTGCGCGGAAGGTATCGATGCGTATATCATCGTTATTTACCTCTACCTCTATCTGCTCTGCCTCGGGCATGACCGCTACGGTAACCGTAGATGTATGTCTACGGCCCTGCGCTTCTGTCTCAGGCACTCGCTGAACCCTGTGGACGCCGCTCTCGTATTTGAGCCTCGAATATGCGCCCTTGCCTTCTATCATGGCTATTATTTCCTTAAAACCATTTAAACCCGTAGGACTCGAAGACAGGACATCTACCTTCCAATGAACACGCTCGGCGTAGCGTGAATACATCCTGAAAATCTCGGCCACAAATATGGCGGACTCGTCTCCTCCTGCCCCTGCCCTTATCTCGAGAATGACATTTTTTTCATCATTAGGGTCTTTTGGCAGAAGCATAACCCTCAGGGAATTTATCATCTTATCCCTCTTCTCTTCAAGGGCGGGAAGTTCCTCACGGGCAAGCTCACGCAGTTCAGCGTCTTTGCCTGAGAGAGCAAGATTATACTCCTCTATCTCACCATCAACAACGGTAAGCTCTCTATAAGTCTCTACCAGCAGGCCAAGGTCTGAATGCTCCTTGGCGTACTTCTGATATAACTCATGGTTGGAGACCACATCCGGAGAGGCGAGAAGCCTGGCCAACTCGTCGTAACGCATGGCAATATCATCAAGACGCTTTCTGAATATCATAAACATAACCTTTTCTTACTTTCTTTTAGAAAAAAGAACGTAGGCAAAGAAAACCATTAGGGTTGAAGCCTCAACTCTACAGAACCTGCGCCATAGGCCCCGCTAATAGGCAAAAAAACGTTATGGACAGGGGTTCGGGGAAGATAGCGCCTTATTTTGAAAAGGGGTTGAGCGGTACGCACACGCCGTGGTATCCCCTATCATCCCCATCCCCCTCATAGCGAAGCATCCCGACCCAGGGAATAAAACCATTAATGCACTGCGGCTTTTGATTAGAGAGTCTTGAACCTGGCCCTTATCTCGACGGGCCTCGCACAGGTCATCTCGCCCTCGCTACAGGGGCCGGTAACGCAGGCAGGTCCCGAGTCCCTGAAAATAAAAGGGGCCCTTTGACGGGCGAGTTTAAGCATCTCCGTAGCCATGGCCCTTATCTCCCACTGAGCCCTCTCGCAACAGCGAAGTTTGAAAAAGTGAAGAAGTTCTCGGGCGTTCATGGTAATAATAATCCTCGTACAGGCGGCGTTGGGCAGGACAAAACGGGCATCCTCGGCCGGAACGCCGGAATCGACAAGGTCTTTATATAACTTGAAAACGCCGTCTATGGCCGCCGTATATGAGCCACGAAGTTTCTCGTCACCGGCAATAGTCTCGGGGACTACATACTCCGGGCTCGAAAATTTGACATAACGCTGACTCTGTTGCGAAAAAGAGGCAAGGCGGTGGCGCACCAGCTGATGCGAGGTAACCCTTGAGATGCCGTCAACACCAAAGGTAAATGAGGCATGCTCCAGGACAGAGAGATGGCCCATCTTCAAGATTTTGCCGAGAAATTTCTCTAAGGGCTTATCCCTTATCTTTTCCTCAAGCTCCGCTATGGTAGAAGGGGAATAACAGAGACGGGCCGCCAGAGCTACGGTCTTTTCAGGCTCCGGGGTAGAGGCAAGCAAGGTCACTTTCACGAAGAGAGCCCCCTTTTTATGAATCTTTTCTTCTGTATCTTCTCATGAACTTCTCAACCTTACCGGCCGTATCCACAAGTTTCTGCGTACCCGTATAAAAGGGATGGCACGATGAGCATATCTCCACAGAGATGTTTTTCTTTGTAGAGCGTGTCTTTATCGTATTGCCGCATACGCAGTGGACATCTGTCAACTCATATACGGGATGAATTCCTTCTTTCATTTTAAGCTCCTTAAGTGGTTGATATAACAGCAAAAAAACAATATAAAATGTTATCTCCATAAACGCAAGCTAAAAAAACCGAATAAGGCCTGCTTTGACAAAAATGCGGCGTAAGACCTCCATTTGCCAAAAGAGCGCAATCGTACTGCGTTTAACGATTTATAATAACAGTATTAAAAAATCTCTTCAAGATTTTTTTGATATAAAATCAGCAGTACCCTTAAAAGAGTTGATTTTTCCGGCATGATAAGTTATAAAATCAACTTAACCTCCTTTTGCACAATCCGATTATGAACGAAGAAAAATATAAAGAAAATCAGGAAAATAGCCGAAGGATAAGCCAGCTCCTGACATTCAGCGAGATAGGCAAGGCCGTAACATCGTCCCTTGACCAGGAAGCTATCCTGAAGATAGTAATGGAGAAGATACGCCGCCTCCTCCACCCAGGCAACTGGTCCCTTCTACTCGCCGATGGAGAGACCGGCGAACTCCGCTTCGAGATAGCCGTGGGACGAGGCTCCAAAAAGCTCAAGGGCATGACCATAAAACCCGGTGAAGGAGTTGCCGGATGGGTAGCAAAGGAGAAAAAGCCCCTCCTTGTAAAGGACGTAAGCAAAGACCCGAGATTCAGCAATCGTCTGGACTCAATAACACGATACAAAACGCGCTCCATTATCTGCGTACCCCTTATGGCAAAGGACAAGTGCCTTGGGGCCATAGAGCTTATCAACAGTCCGCGCACAAAAAAATTCACGGAGGAAGATCTTCTCCTGCTCTCGACGCTCGCGGGATATAGCGCCATAGCCATTGAAAACGCAATATATTTCAAAAAGATTCATGATCTTACCATCACCGACGACCTGACCCATCTATACAACGCGAGGCACCTCCATGCCCGTCTTAAGGACGAGATAGAACGTGCGCGAAGGTTTAAATACTCCCTCTCCATGATATTCATAGATCTTGACTACTTCAAAAACGTCAACGACCAACACGGTCATCTCTGCGGGAGCAAGGTGCTGAAAGAAGCGGCCTTTGTACTTAAGAGCCACATCAGAACCATTGACACGGCATTTAGATACGGCGGAGACGAGTTCATCATACTCATGCCCAAGACAAACAAAAAGGACGCAAAGATGGTGGCCTTAAAACTCAGAGACGCCATACGAAAACACCCTTTTTTACAAGATGAAGGCCTTAGCTACAAGCTTACGGCAAGTTTCGGAGTGGCCACTTACCCCGATGATACAGATGACAGGACGGCCCTCTTGCATCTGGCGGACAATGCCATGTATAAGGTGAAAAATAAAACACGTGATGGCGTGGAAGTAGCTTAAAACATAACAAAATAACTAATAGGAGGCGCAATGGCAAAGTTTTTTCTAATTATCGTAGCCGCGGGACTTATAGGCTGTACCGGTATAATGAAGACATCGGAAGGCACAAGATTCACCCATGACGAGATAAAAACCATCAAGACCGGCTCAAGCACACAGGAAGACGTAATCGCACTTCTCGGCCAACCTGACCAGAAAAAAGATGTTAACGGCATGGTCAAATATGTATACACCTATAAGGTCAAGAAAACCCCTACATACATGGGAGGTCTGATTACAAGAAGGAGCGGCGCCAGAACCACTACGAGAAAGCTTGAGATACTCATAGATAATGGTACCGTTTATTCATACAAGTTCAGGGAAGAGGCCGAGCAGTAAGGCGTGCGGGCGGACTTTTGTCAATAAATAAGAAAAGGAAACATCAATAGGAGGGCTCACCATACCACGGCGGCCCTCCATCTCCGATGAAAGTCAAAGCCCCTCCCTTCCCTAGGCTCTCCGTTCCCATGCCGCCATGGCTCCATCAACCTTCTTTGTTTTAACCTCAACATGTACACGTTAATATACTGTATATCGCAAAGCACGCCTCGCCGTCCCCGAGATGCCTTGGGCATAGCACCTCATAAAAAATCACGTACTTGTACCCAACTCTGAGTCCAGGAAAAAATGACGTTATCATCAAGATGAATCTTAAAATATCAAAAGACTATCGTCCCGATATTGATGGATTGCGTGCCATCGCAGTCCTTATCATTATATTTTTTCATACAGGATTCTCTTGGGCGCAAGGAGGATTTGTTGGTGTAGATGTATTTTTTGTTATCTCCGGATACCTTATCACGAGAAATATCATCTATGAACTAGAGGAGGGAACATTCTCGTTATCAGCCTTTTACATTAGACGTATACGAAGGCTATTTCCGGCCCTACTCTTTACGGCCTCACTGGTTTTAATCATGGGGTACTTATTTTTTTCGGTCTCTGATTTTGAACGCTTAGGCCATTCTCTTCTATACGCAATTTTGTCGGCATCAAACTTCTTCTTTTGGAATGAGACAGGCTATTTCAATGCCGCATCAGAATTCAAGCCACTGCTTCATACATGGTCTCTCGCAATAGAGGAGCAATTCTATTTAATATGGCCTACACTTATGGTCATACTATATTTCATCAGGAAGAGATATGTGGCAATAGCTTTTTTCATTGCGGCAATTATTTTCTCCCTCTACCTATCAGCCACATTCATCGACAAGCAACCTGAAGCTGTTTTTTTCCTATTACCATTTCGTATTTTCGAGTTCTCCACAGGGGCGCTTTGCGTCTGGTTAAATTTAATAAGGCCAAAAAACAGATTCATAAAAGAGGGTCTTACCCTTGTCGGCTCCGGCTGTATTTTATGGTCCACAGCCGCATATTCAGATGCGACTATCTTTCCAGGTCTTTCTGCCCTCCTGCCATGTATTGGCGCGGCATTAATTATCTACAGCGGGAGATCAACCCTATCTCATATTTTTCTCAGTAACAGACCCGTTGTCAAGATAGGGTTAATCTCATACTCCGTCTACCTTGCCCACTGGCCGATAATAGTATTTTATAAATATTGCACCTTCACACCCCTTAGTAACCAGGAAAGTATCCTACTAATATTCACCTCATTTTTTATCGGTTATCTGATGTGGAGGTTCATTGAACAGCCATTTAGATTTAAAAAAGGCTCAAAGCGCTCAGGCAGGATACTGCTTTGGTTTGCTCTCCCAGCAACCATACTCTTATTTATATCGGCAGATGTATGGCTACATCATGGCTGGCCTTCGCGTTTTCCTCCCGAATACTCAATGTCGCAGAAAGAGCTGGTGGCGAACCGTGAGAGATATTTTAATGGCGTTCGGCAAAATAATAATAATATTTTAAAAGGAGAAAAAAATTATAAAAAAGTAATTGTCATGGGCAACTCCCATTCTATCGACCTCATATACGCCTTGAAAAAAAATGGCTCTAAATTAAATATTACACACCTTGGCACTTCCTATCTCTGTTATAATTTCGGAACACCCATAAAAGATAAAAACAAAAAGTTTTGTTACGACAAACTGCGAAAAAATCTTTCCGATAAACATTGGGCAACGACTGATGCCGTATACCTGCACGACCATTGGCCCCTCTTAAACGCAAAAAATCTTGATAAACGCTTGAAAGAGATTAGAGAGATAACCGGCGCTCCTATCTATGTCTTTGGCCCCAAAATGATATACAGAAAACCTGTACCGCAAATCGTAAGCTCTCATCTGAAAATGTCCTCAATAAATCAGTACAGCAAAAAATTGGAAAAAAGAGAAAGAATAATAACCAACAGGGCCATTAAAAAGGTTGTTGAGGGAGAAAAAATAAAGGATGTATTTTTTGTTGATGTTCTGAAGACACAATGCGGCGATTCCTACGACAATTGCAATATCGTATCTCCCGCAGATTATAAATTTTTGTACTTTGATAACGGACATTTTACCCTTGAGGGGGCAAAGGAATTTGGCGCAAAATTAAAAATTAAATACCCGAATGTATTTTAATTCACTCCAACGCCTACCCCGCAAATTAGCGCAGAGGTAATAACGAGTCTCAATATATTTGATTGTCCAGTCAGGGGCAGGCGGCCAATTGTCTATAAAAAAAGACGAAGACCGCGATGGCCTTCGTCTTATCACTCTGAAAATAAGCTTCTTTAAGATGATCAGGACTCTTTATCCGCCTTTTTCTTTGCCGGGGCCTTTTTCTTTGCAGGAGCCTTTTTTGAAGGCGCCTTTTTTGCGCTATCGGCCTTTACTGCTGATTTGGTTTTTTTAGCGGCTGAAGGCGCCTTTTTTGCCGCCGGTTTTCTCCTTGAAGCGGCCTTGGCGCGTCTCTGCTGAGGCGTGGCGGCCTTGACGGCATCGCCTTCGACAAGCTCTATTATGGAGACTGGAGCGCAGTCGCCGGCCCTGAAACCTACCTTCATTATCCTCGTATATCCGCCGTTACGAGCACTGTATCTCGGAGCTACCTCGGCAAAGAGCCTTGTCACAACAGATTTGTCCCTCAAAAAAGCCATTGCGCGCCGTCTTGCAGGAAGACTGCCGCTCTTCCCAAGGGTTATCATTTTTTCAACATAAGACCTGAGGAGCTTTGCCTTGGGAGTAGTTGTCTTGATCCTTCCGTTAAGTATCAGCGAATTGGTCATATTGGACATCATACATCTAAGATGGCCGGAGGTTCTTGAAAACCTTTTATCGTCTTTGTTATGTCTCATCTCATATCCCCTAAACGGTTTCCTTATGTTCCAGATGCAGTTCGTCAAGCTCCTTGCGGCCAAGGAAACCTTCTATCTGCATGCCGAAATCGAGTCCCATAGTCCTTAAAATCTCTTTTATCTCATTCAGAGATTTCCTGCCGAAGTTTTTTGTGCGAAGCATCTCCTGCTCGGTCTTCTGAACCATCTCGCCGATGTATTTTATATCGGCGTTCTTAAGGCAATTCGCAGACCTTACGGAGAGTTCAAGCTCCTCCACTGTCTTAAAGAGATTTTCGTTAAAGACAGGCTTTTCTGCAACCTCTTCCTCAACGGGCTCGTCTTCTTCCTCAAAATTTATAAATACGCTGAGTTGATCCTTTAGGATTTTGGCGGCAATGGCAACCGCTTCCTGAGGCTCGAGAGCACCGGTAGTCCATGCCTCGAGTGTCAGCTTATCATAATCCGTCCTGTGACCAACCCTTACCTGTGTCACTGTAAAATTAGCGCGTGAGACAGGTTGAAAGATAGCGTCAATCTGAATGGTGCCTATAGGAGCGTCAGTGGCATCGTTCCACTCTGAAGGCTGATAGCCTGTTCCGGAGTTTACCGTAAGCTCACATGATAGGGAGCCGTCTTTTGATATATTGGCTATATGATGCTCGGGGTTAAGAACCTTGACGGTATCGTCACAGATAATATCAGCGGCGCAGAGGTCTTTTTCTCCAGAGGCATTTAGTTTGATTATCTTCGGGCCTTCGCCGTGCATCTTGAGCTTAACGCCTTTGAGATTTAGTATTATGTCGGAGACATCTTCCTGAACACCGGGGATAGTGGTGAACTCGTGCAAGACACCATCGAATTTCACGGCTGTTATTGCGGCGCCGTGCAGTGAAGACAGCAAGATCCTTCTCAGCGAGTTTCCAAGGGTGACAGCGAAACCCCTCTCAAGGG
>CAYYUX010000071.1:0-8720 GCA_964474975.1 uncultured Thermodesulfobacteriota bacterium | reverse complement strand
TGACGGAGGTGGCCGCCGAGAAGAACTCCACCACCATCTTCCCCCTGCCCATGGATCTCATAAAACCCTTTTTAAAGGGGCTTAAAGGAGACGACTGAGAGGGTAAGCTCTTAAAGATGATATAATAAAACTTTTTTAAAGGATTTGTGGCGTTAACCTTGGCAAAGAGGACACATGGAAACCACAATATGAAAAAATTACATAAAAAGCATAAAAACTATTTTTAAAAGAGGAAAATAAGTGTATGATAGTTACAATCACATATTAAGTTAGCTTACAACAAAACCTCAACGAATCGCATCCAAGAGAAACACCGATGAGGTCTACCGATGAGAGAGGAGAAAAAAACATATTACGGTCACAGAGAGAGGCTCCGGCAGAAGTTCAAGAGTTCCTCGTTATCGGGATTTCATGACTATGAGATACTGGAGCTTCTACTCACCTTTTCCATACCCCGCGTAGACGTAAAGCCCTACGCCAAGGCCCTTCTTAAAAAATTCGACAGTGTTCGGGGCGTCCTCGACGCCCCAAGGCCCGAGGTAAGCCGAGTACCCGGTGTAGGCGATAACGCCTCCGTGCTGATAGCTCTACAGAGGGAACTGACAGGAGTTCTAATCAGAGAGAATGCGGCCCGCGCCAAGGCCCTCAACGCGCCCGAGGACGTGGCTTCTTATGTGACCGAGCGTATCGGCCCTGAGTGCGGCGAGGTATTGTACGCCCTTTATCTAAACTCCAAAAACCACGCCATAAACCTTGAGCCTATCTCTGATGGCCGTCCCGATATAGTAGACCTATCGCCAAGGCTTATCCTTGAAAAGGCCATAAAATCCAACGCGCGCTCCATTATATTTATCCACAACGCCCTCACCCTCACCGCCGCCGAGGAGAGCCCCTCACGACCCATCGCCATGGCGCTCCGCTCCTTTGCCTCAACCATAGATATCATTGTCCACGATTATATCATTCTCACAGGCGGCAACGTATTAAGCGCCCGCAATGAGGGATGGTTCAACGGCTGAGTTAAAAGGTTATTGCTGTAATCAGAGGGGATTGGCTGAGGAGGCTATCGCCTTATTGTGATAAAAAAATCTTTCTCTCATTAAGTACCTTTTCCGTATATCCCTTTGCCTTGCCCACGGCATCTCCAAGGGAACTGCCATTGGCAAGCCCCGCCGTAATTGCGCTTGACAAGATACACCCCGTGCCGTGGAATAAACCCGCAGACCCACTTAACCTCTGCCCCTCAAACTCCGTAAAATCAGAGCCGTCATAGAGGATATCAAGGGGCGCGCCATTGAGGTGACCGCCCTTGACAAGCACGGCCTTTGCCTGCATCTTATCGGCAAGAACCAGGGCCGCCTCTCTCATCTGCGCCGGGCATGTAATACTCGAGCCCGTAATCACCGAGGCCTCTCTAATATTAGGCGTTACAAGGGTTGCAAGAGGTATGAGCCTTTTTTTTATAATTTCAAGGCCTTGTTCATCCACAAGGGGCGTGCCGGCGGTGGAAGCCAGGACAGTGTCAAGAACTATAATGGGCGGAGTTGTCTTTTTCAGCACCCCGGCTACCGCCTCGGCGACCTCTCCGGAGCCGAGCATGCCTATCTTCACGGCACATGCGGCTTGCCCTGCAAGAACAGACTCAAACTGGCGGGATAAGAGCCCCGGCTCCGAGGGAACCACTGTGCTGACGCTGGTAAGGTCCTGCGCTGTCTCTGCCGTCACCACGGCAGAGGCCATGAGTCCCATATCAAAAAAGACTCTCACATCAGCAAGCACCCCTGCCCACCCCGTTGGGTCAAAACCCGCTATGGATATGGCTTTTTTCATATCAACTCAGAAACAGCAGGATAATGGATTGCGCGATGCCGATAAGAAGCCCCATGAGCCCGCCAAGGTACTCCAGGTGCTTCAGCTCCCGTGAGATAAAACCCGTGAGAAGGCCCTCGAACCTCTCGAAGTTCATATTGTCTATCCTTCCTACCATAAGGGCCTGCAAGTCTATTCCGTCCTTGAAGCGCGCGGCAAGCTCGTGTTTTTTTCTGTCAATCTGCCTGATGATGTCTTTTGTGAGGCGGCGCTTCAGCTGGTGCGTTATCTCTTTTGAGGCTGTGCCTATTACAGGTATGGAGCGCAGTTTCTTCGAGCCGAGCCTCTTCTCCACAAGGTCGTTTATCATGCCCTCTACCTCGGTCTCCCAATCAATGCCGGAGAGCAGACCCGTAATGTCCTCTGGGTTTATGACCTCGCGCTCGATAGTCTTAGCGATGGAGCGGGCTATTTCTTTTCGTCTCTTGGGTATAAGTCCCTGAAAGGTAAACCAGAGGATACGCACGGGCTTCAAGGGCCTGAAGAGGAGCTTGATGGCGACATAGTTGGTGAGCCAACCAATAAGGGCGCCGAGGACAGGAGGTATGATAAGAATTTTATAATGAAGAAGAATCGCGTTCATTGGTATATAGGATGGTCTTAATCTGAAAAGTTTTTAAGGGAAAAGGCTTCTCTTGAATAAAGGCCTGGAGCGGCCAAGGGAGACGGAGGACATATTCGAAGTGGAGATGCGGAGAAATATCATGGCCCGAAAGGCCCTCACCGGTGCTTGTTCATTTCCTCGTCATAGTATTTTTTATAGAGTATCTCCCACTCCCGGCAACCCTCAGGAATGTCTCTTTTAAGGGACCGTATCTTATGTCTCGCGAGTTCATCGGCGGCGTCCTCAACCTTAAAAAGCTCCATTACCACTCGCTTCACCTCGGCAAGGGCCTTTACGTCATCAGTAAAATCAACAAGGTCGTCTTCCCAGATGGCGTCTGTCATGAGGTGGGCTATGTGCGAGATCCTCTCATCAGATAACCTCAAAGTATTATCCCCCTCTCTCTGGCGAGCTTATATTTGAGCATTCGGAAGACCTTTCTGTAATCCACTCCCCCGCTGTCCATCTCTTTGGAGTAACTCTCAAGTTTGGCCTCGACCTCTCTATCAAGAGCGTCCTCGGCGTTAAGATCGGCAACAATGGCGTCTACCATCCTCTGCAGGACAATCTCTTCATCGGTCTTGAAGACAACGAGCCCCTTGTCTTTCAGTCCCTTCAGCGCGAGCGCGGCTATTTGCTCGACCTTATCCATATGTAGTCTCATACCCTACAAATTAGCACAGCTCCCTGTCCTTTGCAAGCATCCCCTCCCGCACCCACGGCCGGGTATCTCCCTTGACACAAGGGGCCTTTATCCTATATCTTGGGCCTTCGCGCACTTTTTTTGAATTATCCGCAGAGATGGAGTTCCAAACCTTCCAATGGAGGGGAATATGTGCGTAAGTTACAAAAATACGGAGGAAAGATGGCCATACTATACGGCGTAAACCCCATAAAAGAGGCCCTTGCCCTTGAGAAGAGAACGATTGAAAAGATACTTATCGCCAAGGGCGCAAAGGGCAAGGCCTCGGCAAAGATAATCTCAACGGCAGGGAAACTCGGGATACCTGTAGAGAGGGTATCAACGGCGGAGCTTGATAGGGCTACGGGAGCGTCCAGGCACCAGGGGCTTGCCGCCATTATGAGCGGAGGCTACGGATACAGCTCACTTGAAGAGATACTTACGGCGGTGACGAAAAGCAGGGAGAGAGGAGAGCGGACCCTCGTACTTGTCCTTGACTCCATAAAGGACCCCGGCAACCTCGGCTCCCTTATCAGGACGGCCTCTTGCGCCGGCGTCATCGGGGTTATTATCCCCCGTGACAGGGCGTGCCCGGTTACTCCTGCCGTGGCAAAGGCCTCTGCCGGGGCCGTAAGCCATATAAGAGTAGCGAGGGTAACAAACCTCGCGCGGAGCATCAGGGAACTGAAGGAATTTAATATCTGGACCGTGGCCCTTGAGGCCGACGGCAAGGGTAATATCTACGCCACGGACCTCTCAGGAGACATTGCCATTGTAGTCGGAGGAGAAGAGAGCGGCGTAAGAAGGCTCGTAAGAGAGGCCTGCGACGAATGCGCCGCCATACCCATTACCGGGCCTGTTAATTCGCTTAACGCGGCGCAGGCCGGCGGCATAGCCCTCTTCGAGGCCATGCGGCAAGACAAAGGCACAGGGCAATAAAGCCGTGCGCACTGCGTCACCCTGCCGCATGAAGACATTAACCTCCTCCCCCTTATAGCCGCGCCTTACGCCCCTTGGCTCCCACTTTCCCCATAAGCCCCCTTAGCCTCCACCTTTACCCCCTTACTCGGCCTTTTTTTTCCACCTCTCAAGGTTAGGCACTGCCTTGGCGACAATATTACGCGCCCGCTCAATGGATATCCTCTTTTTTTCCGACATAGTCTTAGCGGCTCTCTCTATCTGCTCTTCCATGGTGATATCGGGATGAGTAAATTTGCCAAGCCAGTAGCAGTACCTGCAGTACTTCACGTTTATTACCCTGTTTGCCGTTGTTCCAAACTCCGGCGGTCTTTTCATCTCAGCGCCGCAACTCTGACAAGACGGAGCCGGTAATAGCTGAGGCGGTTCCGGCATTGTAGTATTTCCCATATCAATACTCCTTTGTTGTTTTTTCGTATTTACCTGCTTTTTTTATTATATCATCTTTTCAGATAATTTTTTCCCTGCCAATATGTGCATGTGAAGATGGAATACGCTTTGCCCTCCCCCGGCGTTTGTGTTTATGATGGTTCGATAGCCGCTCTCGGCAAAACCGTATTTCCGCGCCACATCCACGGCGGTCTGCAGGATATTCCCTGCAAGCGCGGCCCCATCCGCGTCTGCCTCAACGCACTCGATGATATTTCTGTAATGAGACTTTGTGATAACAAGAAGATGTGTAGGGGCCTGAGGATATCTGTCTTTTATGACGATAAGATCATCGGTTTCATAAAGTATCCCCGCCTTAATATCACCTGAGGCTATACGGCAAAAAAGGCATTCACTCATGGGCCGCCCCTTTTTTTTCTGACCTTGAACGCTTCTCCTCTATGCCCGAGGTGCCGAAACGCCTCGCAAGCTCTCCAAGGACCTGCTCTATCTTTATATCCCTCTTAGAGAGCATGACCATGGTGTGAAAGAGCAAATCCGCGGCCTCATGTATTGTATTTTTATCGGGCTCACTGCGCGCGGCCTCCATGAACTCTCCGGCCTCTTCGGCGACTTTGGCGAGTATGGCCTCGGCGCCCCCGGCGTATAGGCTCGCCACGTATGAACTCTCCGGAGAAGCGCTTTTTCTCTCAACAAGAACCTTCTGAAGGCCCGTGAGGATAGAACTGCCAGCCGCATTAAGGGGTCTGCCTTCTGACTCTGGCACTGAAAATTTCCTGTAAAAACAAGACCTTTCTCCTGTATGACAGGCAGGCCCCGCAGGGTCAACAGAGAGAAGAAGTGTGTCTCCGTCGCAGTCGTAGAAAATAGCCCGTACATATAAAAAATTGCCGCTCGTCTCGCCCTTCAGCCAGAGTTTTTTACGACTGCGGCTATAAAAACAGGCCCTGCCGCCTTCGAGGGTTTTTTCAATAGACTCCCTATTCATATATGCAAGCATGAGCACATCGCCTGTGGCCCTATCCTGCGCAATGGCCGGGACAAGGCCCGCCGGGTCAAACTTTACGCGCGATATATCAACTCTATCTATCATTAAGACCGCCTTTTAGAAAAAATGGATTCATTTATAATAAGCATAAGGCATGAATTTGTCAATCCCCGCAGGGCCGCGGCCCTTAAAAACCTTGACGAACTCAAGTGTCTAATATATCTTTAAAACTTATGAAGAACCATACCGCCATAGTACTCGGAGCAGGAAAAGGCACACGCATGAAGTCCGCCCTCCCCAAGGTCCTCCACGAAGTAGCGGGAGCGCCCATGATAAGCCACGTCACAGGGCTATTGAAGGGCCTCGGCATTGGACGGATAGTCGTCGTTGTAGGCCATGGCTCCCATAAGGTACGAGAAGAGCTCGCAGGCCATGACGTAACCTTCGCAGAGCAGGCCCAACAGCTCGGCACGGGCCACGCCGTGCTAACCGCCATGAACTCATTGAAAAACTGCAGAGGCGATGTTTTAATCCTTTCCGGCGACGTGCCGCTACTTAGGGCCGCAACACTGCGGAGGCTCTTTAAGACATACAAAAAGGCAGGTCCGGCTCGTGCCATCTCACTCATAACAACTCTCCTTGATGACCCTTCGGGCTATGGCCGTATAATACGTGATGATAATGGCAAGGTGATTCGCATAGCTGAACATAAGGACGCAAGTCGGGATGAGAGGGCCGTGAAGGAGATAAACACTGGATGCTATCTCGCCGACGCCGCCTTTTTATCTGAAAACCTCCTTAAGATAGGCTCCTCAAACGCCCAGGGCGAGTACTATCTGCCCGACCTCATCCCCCTTGCCCTTAAGGCGGGCCGAGAGGTATCGACGCTGATACTCTCCGACCCATCAGAGGTAATGGGCATTAACAACAGAGTGGAGCTCGCCGAGGCCGAGGCCGTTATGAGAAAAAGGGTTCTGACGACCCTTATGAAAAAAGGCGTAACCATCATCGCCCCCAAAAGGACGGTCATCGGGGCTAACGTAAAGATAGGCCAAGATACGATTATCCACCCATCAGTAAATATCTCCAACTCCACAATAGGTAGTGGCTGTATAATAGAGCAGGGCGCCATGATCACCGACTCAAAAATAGGCTCAGGCACGACAATAAGGGCCTATTCCATCATAGAATCAAGCCGTATCGGCAGGGACGTATGCCTCGGCCCCTTTGCGAGGTTGCGCCCCGGAAACAAAATCGCCGACAGTGTCCGTGTGGGCAACTTTGTGGAGATCAAAAAATCCTCCCTCGGCAGAGGCACAAAGGCAGGTCACCTCTCATATCTTGGAGACTCCATCATCGGCTCTGGCGTAAATATAGGCGCCGGTACGATAACGTGCAACTATGACGGAAAAAATAAATTTATTACCCGTATAGACGACAAGGTCTTCATCGGGAGCGACTCTCAGCTCGTGGCGCCGGTCAGGGTGGGCAAGGGCGCATACGTGGGTTCCGGAACAACGGTTACGCGGGACGTGCCGCCGGGGGCCCTTGTCACATCAAGGGGCAGTGAAAAAGTAAACGACGGCTGGGTCAAAAAAAAATTCGGCAAATAAACCCTGCCCTGGATATTAAGATAAAATAGCGCTTTGCTCATTAAGCGTCCTTATTATCAATGGTCATTACAAGACGATACAATCATAGGCCACAATAGCGGAGAGAATAAAAAATGTGCGGCATAGTTGGTTACAGTGGCATGCAGAAGGCGGCCGATATTCTCATAGGCGGACTGAAAAGGCTTGAGTACCGTGGTTACGACTCAAGCGGACTTGCCATCCTTGAAGACGGAAACATTGAAATAATAAGAAGCGTAGGTAAGCTCCATGGTCTTGTGGACGCCATGGCCGGGCGCAGTCTTTCCGGTCACACGGGTATAGGCCATACACGCTGGGCCACGCACGGCAGGCCGACAGAGGCCAACGCCCACCCCCACAAGGAAGGCTCTGTGGCCGTAGTCCATAACGGTATTATCGAAAATTACATCGACCTCAAAAAAGAGCTTGTAATCGGTGGTGCAACCTTTAAATCAGAGACCGATACAGAGGTTCTCGCACACCTTATCAACCGCGAACTCAAAACCGGAAAAGACCTGGCCTCTGCCGTGAGGGCGGCCTTGAGACATGTAAAAGGCACATACGCCATGGCCGCGGTATGCGAGCAAGAGCCTGATACCGTAGTGGGAGCGAGGTTTGAGTGTCCCATGATAGTGGGGCTCGGCGATGGCGAGGCCATCATCAGCTCAGACATACCCGCTGTCCTTGATGTAACAAGAAATGCCCTATTCCTTGAGGACGGAGATGTTGTTGTATTAAAAGGCGGCAAGGCGGAAATATCAGACTTTAGCGGCAAAAGGCTCGATAAAAAACCTGTATTTATCGACTGGAGTCCTGTGATGGCGGAAAAAGGCGGGTACCGCCACTTCATGCTGAAAGAAATTTTCGAACAGCCCGGGGCCATCACCGATACCTTCAGGGGCAATATCAGTGAAGAAACAGGTGAAGTCTTTCTTGACGGCCTTGATATAGACCTTACAAAGCTACGCAGGATATACATACTCGCCTGCGGCACCTCGTGGCACGCCGCCCTTGTGGGAAAATTCCTCATTGAAAAAACCGCCTCCATACCAGTGGAGGTAGACCTTGCCAGCGAGTTCCGCTACAGGAATCCACTCGCCGGAAACAGAGACCTCGTAATAGCCATCTCGCAATCAGGAGAAACGGCTGACACCATCGCCGCCGTACGTGAGGCAAAGAAAAAGGGCGCTACCGTCATATCCATCTGCAACGTCATGGAGAGCAGTCTTACAAGAGAGGCCTCGTGGTCCTTCATGACTCACGCCGGGCCAGAGATAGGCGTTGCCTCCACCAAGGCATTTACCACTCAGCTTACTGCCCTCCTGCTTCTCGCAATCTACTTCGGCAGAGAGTCGGGCCGCCTTGCAAAGGATGATGCCATTGATATTCTGAAGGAATTCGTACGCCTTCCCGGTAAGATCGAAAAAGTTCTCAGCCGTGAGTGCGAGATAGAGGTCATCGCAAAACGCTACTTCCACCATAGCGATTTTATCTTCATCGGCAGGGGCATAAACTATCCCATTGCCCTTGAGGGGGCCTTGAAGCTCAAGGAGATATCCTACATACACGCCGAGGGTT
>CAYYUX010000070.1:0-8926 GCA_964474975.1 uncultured Thermodesulfobacteriota bacterium | reverse complement strand
GTAAGCCGAGGCATTGAGCTTGAAGTTCATTCTGAACCGCTCCTTGCCGTCAGGAGTCCTTGATACAGGCCCGGCAAACTCAAAATCCGTCATGAAGGTTGATTTGCCCATCTTCATAAGAAGCGCCGAAGCGCGATCCGCGTACCCTTCTATGGATACAGAGTCACCATGAAAGTCAAAACCTGTCAGCCACGTGTCCCGGGGGAGTAATTTGCTAAGGTCCTGCAGAACAGCAAGGGGCCCCGGGGCGGATAGACCCTTTATTTCTTCAAGGATATTCACCTCCGCGTTCAAGGCGCTTACCCTGTCGCTTAAAGCCTGAACCGACTTTTTCTCAACCCTCACATCTGCCATTGCCCTCTCAAGGCCCCTCATTGTTACCCAGTCCTTCAGGAGGTACGATGAGCCCGCAATAAGAGCGAGAAAAAATACAATAGCGAGGAGAATGTAGTTATTCAGATATCTCCGCCGCTTCTTGCCTGTACCGGGGACAGCGAAGTTTATTTCCATCCTGGCCTTGCCAAGCAGAGATAGCGCGGCTCCAAGCGCCGCGGCGGCCCTATCGGGCAGACCGATTTCACTCAGGCCCGGGCCCCTTACGGGCATGACCATATCAGAAGAAATCTTTTGCAAAAAACCCTCGCCAGGCTCATTGTCCGATATAAGAATACCCTCGTCAAGGCGCCTCTTATCAATGGGACCGGCAAGACTTAGAATAGAACGCCTTAACTCTCTCTCGATAATACCAAGATTCGCCTCACCTGCATCGGCCCCGCCATCAATGGCGAAGCTCTTTGAGTAAAGGGGTTTGAGGCCAGAGAAGATATCCAGTGTGCAGGACTTTTTATTCATTCCGATAAAGGCTATGTTCTTTTCCGGCGCGATGTCATTGGAGTAGGAAAGGGCATTAAAAATAGAGGCGTGCCATGTAGTTACATAGTCAGGCCTTAACCCGGCCTCGGTGAAGTTATCAACGATAGGGGCTACAATTCCCTTTTTAGCAGTAGCGAGAAGTACGGAAAATAACTTCTGATCCCTTTTTAAGACCTGAAAGCCGTGATGGATTTCCCCGGGCTCCAAGGGGATGTGCTTTTCGAGTTCATAGGCAAGTATGCCCTCAATGGACTCGACACCGGGAGCGGGGATATCCAGAACCATTGATAGAGACGACTCCCTTGGCAGACCAATGGCTATACGGACGTTTTTAAGGCCCTCAGCCGAGATATATCCCTTAAGCCCGGCCATCTTATCTTCAAAGGTACTGCCCTTGAAGGAGATAAACCTCTCCACATCAACCTTGAAGGCAGAGCTACTCATATGGACTACGGACCAGGAATCCGCGCCCGTCTCTATGCCTAATACATCCATGAACTCACCTTACGCATAACAAACTCTTCTCAGTTAAGAGAGCGGGTATTCTCATTCCAGTATATTACCCTTGCCTCAGGGGCATCGGCGACTCGCCTCGCGATGGCCTCAATCACGTATTTCAACCCGCGCACCTCGCCTTCTGAACGTATGGAGAAGACCTCCGAGGTTACGGCGCCTCCGTAGAGAGGCCAGCTCAGATACCCTTCCGTCTCTCTGCGAAGGGCTATCTCCATTGATCTGCCCTTACCGAGCACGGCGTCGAGGACCATCGGCTCCGCTGTATTAAGATTGACCTTACCATTGCCGCTGACGGTTATATAAGGTAACAGACCGGCGTATTCATGGCCGCTTTTCAGCCCTGCCGCCGCCGTCTGCATACCATACTCAGGGGGAACTTTACCTGTGCCGTAAAATATCTCCGGCGTAACCCCCTTAACGAGGAGAAGCTCGCCGATGGTCTCGAAAGGGCCGTCCATTGCGCCGTAAGGGTTACGCAGGCCCCCGTAATACTCATCCTCGGCCCCGTTAAAGTGAAAACTATGGTCCTTATCCCTCCAGTCAAGTATGGAGTCGGCTATGGTATCTCTCTCTACCCTCTCTACGCCTGTCAGACGCAGTAGCTCCGCTATCTGCTGACGCCCAGCCGTATTAAGATTCAGCTTTCCGGCCTCATCCGTCACACTGTACTTGATGCTTCCATCGCCCATATCGAATTCCCGCTTCACATCAAGAGAAGTCAGATCATTTCCTTCTTTCACACCAAGCTCAAGTTTGCCGTTTTTATCGAGAAAGACAATATCATACTTTGCGCTCAACTCGGCGAGGCCCATCTTTATACCGGAAAGGGCGAGATACCTCGCGGCCGTCTCGTCTTTAAGGTTTCTAACCGTATCTGTCTCAACGCGCATGGTGTAGGCAAACTCAACGACTACAAACATGAGAAATGCCATGACCCAGAGGACGATTATCAGCGCAATCCCACGCTCATCGGAGAACGTCCCAATAAGCGAAGTTTTTTTTATTCCACGGGATAGGCGCAGTGCCGACGCCTTACCGTATTCAGAGATACCATCCATTTCCCTATGCCCCCTGAGAGCCCGACGATGCGTCCTCAAAAGGCTGATGCGAGGCGGGCACCGGCGCAAGCACAACAAGGGGCGCTATCGCCCTATCCTTAAAAAACAACTTTGCCCTTACGGCCATTGGCAGACGCTTCGTCGATGCCACGTCCCAGGCCTTTTTCCAGCCATCCTCGCCAAGGTATGTAAAGGTTACACGGTTTACCCCGGGGGCCAGTTCAATGGTTCTGCCGATACGCTTATTTGCGGCCTCGGCAAGGGGAGTTCTCTTTTCCGTTACTATAAGCCCCTTGGATCCGACAGAGTATGATACGAGTGTAAGGGTACCCAAGGGCAGGCTGGCGGCCCCGGAGTGATGGGCGGTTACAAAAGCAAAGCCGCTCTGCCTGGCCTTAAAAAAATGTCTCTCCCTGCCATCAACATTCTGCGAATAGAGATACATGGAGCTTAAATCTGAAGAGAGCCTCTCTGTAAGATACCTTCGGACCGCCGCATCGCCGAGGGCATCTTCCCCCTTTTCCATGGAGCGCTGACCAAGCCTCAGCGCCGAGAGTACAAGCCCTATCATTACTACGAGAATGGAAAGGGCGAGGATGGTCTCAATGAGTGTAAAACCCCCTTCATCCCTGAATGAGAGACCCCTGCGGCAAGGCAGGCTATTTTTCGAGGCCGCCATTGGCATCGTCAGGTTACTCTTCATCGGCGTCCTCGTACCATAACAGCTTTAACGAAGAGAGGGTATAGGCGCCTCGCACCTTGCCGCGTCCCAGAACGCTTACATCCACTTTCATAATATCAAGGGAAACATTGTCATCGGTGAGGGCGCTCTCGTAGGGGCTTACATCTACCTTCCACATAAACCCCCCCGACTCCTCGCCCTCGGAAACGCCTGTCTCCCAATTCTCATCCGTCAAGACCTCTGCCATCTTCTCTCTTGCAAGGAGGACAGCCCCGCTATGGTCACGCGCCGCGCGGGCAAGGCCGAGTCCCCCGGAAAAAAGCTGGATAATCATCAATATCCCCATGCCAAGTATGACAAGGGAGACCATTACCTCAAGGAGGGTAAACCCTCTCTCGCTCTTCGGAGAAAAACGAGGCTCAAGTGCGGATAAGGGAAAGACCCCGCGGCTACTGCAAGGGCGCTCGAACCGGCGTCTATCAAGGCTCATCGCTCTCCACCCGCTTATCCATTCCATCCCCCTGCCTTTGCCCCCAACCCCATGTAGCCATATAACCTCTCTCTCCAAACCCATAGCCCACATCTCAGCCCCTTTACTCTCCTCCTTACCCCGCAGTCCCCTCACATCAGGGCGCTTACATGAACCCTGCCGGATGAGGGCTCTACCTTAATCGTATAAAAAGCCCCCTTCTTCGAGTCCATAACCTTCAGCTGGCCTCCGCTTGAGCCGCCGCCGGGATAAAAAACGAGGGCATGGCCATCTCTTGAGAAGACCTCCGTACCCGTTGACGTTGATATCACGGCCTCGGGCCTTGCCTGCCCCGCAGGTATTATAATCAGATCCTTTCCACGGGCTACGGCGTAATAAACGCGCCTCTTCCTCAGCGCCTGATTCCGTGAATACTTAAGCGACGAGGCCATTTTTTTAGTAGTTGTCTTAAGCCCCGCTCCATCAAGCCCTCTCATAATGGATGGTACCGCAAGGGCCACGGAGAGACACATAATAATCATGACAACGAGTATCTCAATGAGCGTAAAACCATCTTCGCTCAGGCGCGCATACTTCATCAGAGGCCCTTCCAGCTGACAATATCGCCGTTCTTTCCCTCTCCGCCCTCAAGGCCGTCGGCACCGAGTGAGATTAAATCATAGTCTCCGTGCTTGCCGGGAGAGGTATATATGTATGGTCGGCCCCAGGCGTCTACGGGGAGTTCTTTTTTGAGATATGGCCCATCCCATCCGTTGCCTGCCCCGGAGGGCGCTTCCCGTAAGGCGACGAGTCCCTCTGATGTGTCAGGGTACTCCCCCATATCAAGACGGTACATATCAAGGGCCGCACCGAGAAGCTCTATCTGCGCGTAAGTTGTCTTTACCTTGGACTGCTCTACCTTACCGAAAAACCTCGGAGCTACAAGAGTGGCGAGAAGACCTATGATTATGACCACGACTATTATTTCGATGAGGGTGAAACCCTTCTCGTCTCCAAGCCCTTTTTCTATAAGCCCTTTGCTGAAGGCGCTATTTTTCATATTCCATGTTTTCAAGATTAAAACTCCTTACATAGGCATATCATTAAGGCTGAACACAGCCAATAAGAGTGAGATTACTACAAAGCCGACGATTACGGCCATGACGAGAATAATCAATGGCTCAAGAAGCGAGAGTAGCCTTTTTACGGCCACGCCTACATCGCGGTCATATTTGTCGGATAGGCGAAGAAGTGTCTCGTCGAGCCGTCCCGTCTCCTCTCCGACGGCAAGCATATGCACGGCAAGGGAAGGAAAAGAAGCGCTCTCTCCAAGGGGCGCCGCAAAGCCCTTGCCTCTTCGCACACCTTCTACCACTGGCCCCATATCCTCGGCCATGGAGGCGTTGCCCATAGTCTTTATGGCAATATTAAGGGCCTCAAGGATTGGAAGCCCGCCCTGCATGAGCGCTCCGAGCGTACGGGCGAACCTTGAGACAGCCGATTTCCTGAGTATGGGGCCGAACATGGGGATAATTAGTTTTAAGCCATCCCACCTTTTGCGACCGCTTTCGCTCCGGAGGACAAACCTCATGCCGACAACAGCGGCAACAAAAAACCCTATGATAAGGGGCCAATACTTTATGAGCGCGCCGCTTATATCAAGGAGCGCCTGCGTGGACAGAGGCATCACCCCGCCCATGTCATCCAATATGACAGAGAACTTGGGTATAAAAACAAGGAGCATCAAGGCAACTGCTCCGCCGCCCACGATAGTAAGAAGGAGCGGGTAGATAAGGGCCGAGCTTATGTCTTCCTTGAGCCTTTTGGCATCATCTATGAATTTTTTCAGCCGGCTCAAGACAAGCTCAAGGGAGCCGCCCGCCTCACCGGCTCGAACCGTGTTTATATAGACATCAGAAAAGAGCTCGGGGTGTTTGGCAAGGCAATCGGCAAAGGTAGAGCCGGCGTGAATGCCGTTATGGATACCTTCCAATACCTTCTTGAATTTATCGTTTTTTTCAAGTTCAGCGAGTATGAGAATGGCCCTGTCAAGGGCGAGACCCGCAGTAAGCATGTCTGATAGTTCCTGAGTAAAATCAACGATGCACCGTGCGGGAACCCTGCGGGTAAAAATGCTCCTGCGGCCTTTCGGAAGGGCATGCGGTTTTGCGGAGTCGCAGTTTCCCACACGTATCGGAAAGAGGCCCATACCCTGCAACTTATCAACAAGGGCCTTTTTATCGCTTGCCTCAAGGCTCCCTTTGACAAATTTGCCTGCCGCGTCCGTGGCGTGATACATGAATAAAGACATCGCCCTTCCCTCGTCAAAAATCGAAAAAAAAAACGGCCGCGCCGCTATGTAAGCGTTACCCGTCCCACCTCTTCTATACTCGTTATGCCCTTGAGGACCTTCTCCCATCCATCTTCTCTCAAGGTCAGCATCCCGCTCTCTACGGCCTTGGCGCGAATCTTGTCAGCACTGCTCTTTTCAGCGATAAGGTGCCTTATATCGTCGCTCACCATCATAAGTTCAAAGAGGCCCGTACGCCCGCTGTAACCAGAATTATTGCAGTTAGGACAGCCCTCGCCCCGATAGGTTACGATATCTTTTTCGTCTATCTTTTTTATGCGCCTTAATTCCCCTGATATCCGCAGGCGCATATCCTTATCGGGGACAAAGCGGACTTTGCACTTGGGGCATATTACACGGACGAGTCTCTGCGCGAGGACGCCTAATAGGCTCGATGAGATAAGAAAACCCTCTACTCCCATATCTATAAGCCGCGTTACGGAACTCGGGGCGTCGTTGGTATGAAGCGTAGAGAGTATCATGTGACCTGTCAGGGCCGAGTGTATGGCTATGTCCGCCGTCTCCGTGTCCCTTATCTCTCCGACGAGCACTACGTCGGGGTCCTGCCTTACTATGGAGCGCAGTCCAGTTGCGAAGTTAAGTCCTATCTTGGGTTTTACCTGTATCTGGTTGATACCCTCAAGTTTATACTCTACGGGGTCCTCGATGGTTATCACTTTTTTACTGGCAATATCTATCTTCGAGAGAGCCGCGTAGAGGGTTGTGGATTTACCGCTACCCGTTGGGCCCGTAACAAGGACCATGCCGTGAGGCTGGTTTATCATCTCGGAAAAGGCCTTTCTCTTGGCCCCGGAAAAACCAAGAGACTCAAGAGACATTATACCATCGGGGTCGAGAAGCCTCATTACAATGCTCTCGCCGTGAAGCGTCGGTATTACAGAGACCCTTATATCCACTCCCTTTCCGCTCAGCCTCAGCTTTATCCTTCCGTCCTGAGGGAGCCTTCGCTCGGCTATATTGAGCTTGGCCATTATTTTTATCCGCGACGATATGGCCGGATGGAGCCTCTTTGGCATGGATTCCACATCGTACATTATGCCGTCCACCCTGTATCGAATGTGGATGACGCCCTCATAGGGCTCGATGTGGATATCGCTGGCCTTTCTCTCAAGGGCGTTACGGATGAGCATATTCACAAGGTTGATGACAGGCGCCTCAAGGGCCATGTCTTTCAATTGCTCTACGTCGTCTATATCAAGGGCCCCTGCAGGGTCTTTCTCGTCTATCTCCTCTATAATCTTATCCATGGTGACAGGGCCTTCTCCGTAATAGGCCTCAATGGCAACAAGGATATCGGTCTCTGAACTTATAACGGGCCGGACCTCAAGACCTGTGGCAAAGGCCATGGCCTCGGCGGGATAGTGGTTAAGGGGGTCTGCCGTAGCCAGCGTCAATACTCCGTCACATACCTCTACGGGTACGACTACGTAATGGCGCAAAAATTTCAGGTTCGGCTTGTCTGTCAGCGTAGGGGGAATATTGGGATAATTTTCAGAGGAGATACAGGGAGTCTCAAGCTGGGTGCTCAAGACCTTTAGCATATCTTTTTCGGATATACAGCCAAGTCTCACAAGGCGTTCGCCTAATCTCTCACCTGTCTCGGCCTGTGCTTCAAGGGCGACGGCAAGGACCTTCTCGTCTATCAATCCGTTATTGAGTAATAACTCACCTATGAGTAACGCTTTCATAAGGTTCTTTCCAAGGTGCCGGTTATCCCGGAGACATGAACCATTAACAGATAACGGCCATGATTATTCAATAATAATCTCTTCAGCTTTCCTTTGCAATCGATTTCAGTTGAAAAAAAAGGGTCTTTCCCGCGGCCTGCCTCTGCAGACCGCGGGAAGCCCTTGATTGTACCTGCGCCTGTTACGGGTGCAGTTTTGTCGTGCCGGGTATTGGCATATCTATCATACCAAGGAGATCCGCCGGTATGCGCAGTACCTGTGCAGGCGTCGTCCTGTGCTCAAAGGCGCCCATATCGGCCCTGCAGTCCTGTGTCCTGTCGATAAGGTCAAGGTCCGTGACCGGTGCGGCGGTAAAGTGTGCCTTGCCGATGGCCGGTGAAGCAGTGCCGTTGATATGCCAGTCCAGGTTTAGCGGATCAATGAAGAGCGGATCTTTGGTGATATTGTAGGCCCGCCCGCTACGCACAGTGCTTGAATAAGGCACGCCGTTCATATCGTTGTACTGTACGTAGGAGAAGCTCTCCGAGTTCTTATCTGTCTCCCAGAGCTGGTTTATGGCCGGGTTATCAACATGGAGATTGTCGATGGTCCAGACATAATTATCACCATAGGTGTAATCCAGATCCTCTCCTCTTATTATATCGTAGTGCAGACGCCAGTTATTCCAGATGATGTTGTTGTATATCTTTACGTCACTGAAGTAAGGCGGTTTAGGCGAGGTGCTTGTGGCGTCATACTCATGGCCATGACGCTCGCTGTCTATGGCTCCGCCTGTGGGGTCGTAAGTTCCCGCCACGATGTTGCCTGTGATGGTGTTGTTGTATACCTCGGCATATAGCGTATCATCGAAGGATATAGCGCCGCCGCGTGCCGTATTTTCGCTCCTGTCATCGGCTATGTTCTCGGCTATGAGGTTATTGTAAACCTTCACAGTAGAGATATCGTCGCCTACGTCCTCGAAGCTCACGCCGCCGCCGTCATCAGTGGCGAAGTTACGGATAATAACGTTGTCATAGAGGTCAACGGGGCCGGAGTCCTCGAAGAAAAGGCCGCCTCCGTGGTCGTCGCTCCTGTTCTCCATTATCACGTTGCCGTAGATCTTGAGGTGGTCTTTTACCTCGTAGAGGGCCATGGCGCCGCCGTAGTCAGGGGAATAGTTGCGGTAGAGAAGGTTATTGAATATCTCATAGGTCCCCGGAGGTGTGCTGTTGAGATGGTCGTCATATACATGGTCAAGGGCGGGCTCGGCCGGGCCGTAGGAAGGCTCGT
>CAYYUX010000069.1:0-9000 GCA_964474975.1 uncultured Thermodesulfobacteriota bacterium | reverse complement strand
ACGTTAGGGTCTGAGATGGCCTTTAATATCCTCTCGCGAAGCCCCATCTCGATTATCAGGACTTTGCTACCCGATGTATTAACAACGGCCGGCCCGGCAAGAAGCTCCACCTTCATGCCGTTGATTTTTTTAATGAGCTCCCCTTTATCTTTTGCCAGAATGTTTATGACGCCAAGCCCAAGGGCCTCCTCGGCTGTGACGTTAACGCTCTCTCTTACGGCCTTTTCAGCCCACTTCGCGTTCCTCTTTCTCTTAACTGCGATGCCCTTTATATAGGCCGCCGCGTCGTTTTCCACTTTTTTGAGCATGGTCTTGTCCATCTTGCCGCCGCCCATGGCAACGGGATGGGCCGAGCCGATATTTGTCCCCGGGGCCATGGCCGCGATATGGGCGGCATAGGTGATGAAGACTCCGGCAGAGGCGGCGCGCGAACCCGACGGGGCGACATAGACCACAATAGGCACTGTGCTTGAGAGTTCTGTTTTTATTATCTCGCGCATGGAGAGGTCAAGGCCTCCCGGCGTATCAAGTTCTATGATGAGGGCTGAGGCCTTATCCGACTCTGCCTTTTTTATGTTGGAGATAAGGTATTCTGCCATGACGGGGTTTATAATCCCCTCTGCCCGCACATAGTAGATTTCCCTTTTCGCACCCTTCTCCTGCCCTGCCTTAAGCTCCACGGCACCGGTTTTTTCTTTTTTAAGCTCAACAGAGGCAAGCGCCGAAGACGAGACAAGGCCCGGGAGCGTAAAAAGCAGAAACAATAAAAATAGAGCCTTGCATCGAGTATCCATACCAATATTTTAGCAGTATAAGAGGATTTTGCAAAGAGGCGGAGTTATTTAGAAAAGAGGGCGCGTAGATGAATGAAGGAAGGAAGGACTCGGCAAGGGGAGGCTCAGCCCTTTAAGGCAGAAAGGGCAAAGAGAATATCCTCCCAGACCAGTTTTCTTAGCCCCCTGTCTCTTATAAGCTCCGTTATGCCGTATGTAGGCACGACCTTAATGCCGGAAAAATCAAAAAAACGCCCCCGTGAGCGCCCTATATCAGTCTTGCCCGTAAGCGCCTCAAAGGCCTCGGCCCCCATGGCCACGACAACAACGGGGCCATGCCCCTCTATCTCCTTCCGCAAGAGGGGCGCGCAGGAGGCGTAAGCCCCCTTAAGGGTCGGAGGGGATGCGTCACTGGGCGGCGCGCACCTGATGGCAAAAGACAGAGAGACACCATTATCTCCAAGGTCGCCGGCATCTTGCGCGGCCCTTATTATACGCTCTATCTGCGACCCGGCTTCACCTGTAAAGGGGGTATACTCCCGGCCATTGGCAGGGGCTGGAGGCGCCGCCGAGACAAAGGCCAGTTGCGGCTCTTTACCGCCCCAGCCCTTGAAGAGGCCGGTCCTTGAACTGCGAAAGGGGCAGGCATTGCATTCAAGAGGCTCTTCAGAGGCAACGGCATGGGCCGAGCTGTAAGGGGCAAGGCAGAGCCCCGAGAGCGAGGCATACTCAAGGTATGCCTTTGTATCTTTAATAAGCCTGTTAAATCGAGTGCTTACGTCATCCATGAGACTTCCACGCTTTACAGAATAAGGACCTTGAGATAAGATTATATAATGATACTACCTCTTACCATATTATTCAGTATTTTTTTCATCATCATCTTTCCCGCCCATGCCTGGGCCTGGGGACCGGCAACTCACCTTCAGATAGCCTGCAGTATACTCACCTCTCCCGGCCTGATTACAGAAGGCGTAAGAGCCATTATCCTCTCTTTTCCCCATGATTTTATATATGGCACTCTTAGCGCCGATATCGTCCTCGGTAAAAATTTTGTAGACGAGGCGCGGCATTGCCACAACTGGAAGATAGGGCTTAAGATATTAAGAGAGGCAAGACAAAATCCCCAGAAGGCATTTGCCTACGGATACCTCGCTCACCTTGCCGCTGATACTGTCGCCCATAATCAATTTGTCCCTGAGATGATAATACGCTCATTCCCCACGCATACGCTCAGGCACCTCTATTGGGAACTGCGTTTTGATTCCCTTGCGGAAGAGGAGGCATGGGGGCTTAACAGGGCTTCGGCCCCGGGGGCGTGCGTAGAGAACAACAGGCTTCTTGATTCTGTAATAAAGGGTACGCCCCTATCATTTGGGACAAATAAGGCCATTTTTTCGAGTTTTTTGTTCCTTAACAGAATAAAACGCTGGCAGAAGATGCTTCGCCTTATTGACCGGTCTTCAAAATGGCCCCTGCCGCCGGGGGCTCGTGAGAGATTTCTGAAGGGCTCGATCTCTGCCGTGGCCGATGTGCTGAATAATAAAGAAAAGGCCCTCTGTATGAGAAAAGATCCTACGGGAAGGCGCTCACTTCTGGCCGCGGGGCTGACCCGTAAAAGACTTAAAATTTCGCGCAGGAGGGGTCTCAGGATACACTGCCCTATGGAATAGACCTTCCACTTTCTTTTAGAAAAAAGAAAGTTCGCAAAGAAAACCAATAGGGGGCATGGCGTATACTACTGTTGAGGCTTTTTGCGCCCCGCGAATCTAAACATCCCGGAAAAAAGCAAGCTTGGCAAAGAAAACCAATAGGTGATGGAGGCGACACCGTTAAAGGCCCCGGCGTCCTTACTTGCCCGGGGTTTTATTTTGTAAGGGGTTTAAGGGCGCGAAGTCCCCGCGCCCTATCAAGAATCCAGCTCGCAACCTCTGCCTTTTCGGCCTCGGGGAGCCTTTTTGCCTCTCCATCAGCAATAATTACAGTGATCTGATTCGTCTTGCTCTCCACGGCCTTCGGGCTGTTGGCCGCAACCATATCAAGGTTTTTCCCCTTAAGTTTTTTTTGCGCGTTTTCAATGAGGTTATCTGTCTCAAGGGCAAAGCCTATTAGTATCTGGCCGGGGCTTTTCTGCTTGCCCATTCTTTTTAATATATCAGGGCTCTTGCGTAGATTAAGGACAGAAGGTGCGCTCTCTTTTTTTATCTTTTTTTCGGATATATCGGCCACGTAAAAATCGCTTACCGCCGCAGTAGCCACGATGAGCGTTGCCTCGGGGTAGACCTCCATGGCGGCTTTTTCCATCTCCAGCGCAGAGGTTACCTTTGTGCGGATAACGCCTCTCGGGCATGGCAGGCACGTTGGCCCGCTTATAAGGCGCACCTCGGCGCCGCGTTTTTTTGCGTTGGCGGCTATGGCGTAGCCCATCATCGATGACGAGGCGTTTGATATAAACCTTACGGCGTCAATGTATTCTCGAGTTGGTCCCGCCGTAACAAGGACGCTCTCTCCTGCGAGGTCTTTTTCCGTCAAGAGATCTTCTATGGCGTCTACTATGCGAGGCGGCTCTTCGAGACGTCCCATGCCCGTGGTTCCACAGGCAAGCTCTCCAGCCACGGGACCTGCGAAGATATGGCCCAGAGACTTGAGTTTTGCCACATTGCCCTGCACCACGGCGTTCTCCCACATATTCGTATTCATGGAAGGGGCTATTAGCAGAGGGGCTTTTACTGCCATGGCAAGGAGGCTTACGGGGCAGTCGGCTATGCCTGAGGCGAGTTTGCCGATGATATTGGCCGTGGCCGGTGCTATAACCGCAAGGTCTGTCTCTTCTGCAAGGTCGATATGGCGCACGTAGCCAGTGCCTCCGCTACCGTAGTTGAAGACATCGGTAAAGACTTCGCTCCCTGCGAGTACGCCGAGGCTGAGGGCAGAGACAAACTTTTCGGCGGACTTCGTCATTACAGGTCTTACAACTGCGCCCTTTTTTACAAGAAGGCGCGCAAGCTCAAGGCCCTTGTAGGCGGAGATAGCCCCTGTCAGGCAGAGCGTTATGGTCTTACCGTTAAGGCTCATGGTCTTGTCCTTATCATGCTATTGCGGCGAGAAAGGGATTATGTTCTCTCTCCTCGCCGATGGTGGTGGCAGGGCCGTGGCCCGGCAGTACGCGCACATCGTCGCCAAGGCACAGAAGGCGGGTCTTTATTGAGCGCATGAGGTCCTCGACGGAGCCGCCTTCAAGGTCAGTCCTGCCTACGGAGCGCGAAAAGAGGGTATCGCCGCTAAAGAGCAGGTCGTCAGTCTTTATATAAAGGCATATGCCGCCCCTTGTGTGGCCGGGGGTATGCAGGATTTCTATTTTGAGAGCACCCGCCTCAAGGGAGGCGTTATTTGTAAGGAAGATGTCAGGCGAAGGTTGGTCCGGGGTCTTTATGCCGAAGATTTCGGCGTTTTTCGAGGCGTTTTTAAGAAGATGCGCATCGGCCTTATGGATGGCAAGGGGTACGGAGTAAAATTTGCGCAGTTCGCCGTCAGCTCCTACATGGTCGAAGTGGCCGTGTGTATTTACAATGTATTTTACCTTGAGGCCAAGAGAGCTGATTGCTTCTTTTATAAGGGGGGCGTTGTCGCCGGGGTCTATTATAAAGGCCTCAAGGGTCTCGCTGTCCCATAGAATGTAGCAGTTGACCTCAAGGAGGCCGACGAGAATGGTCTTTATTTTCGCGCTCATGCTTTTGCTCCTTTACAGATATTAAAGTTGAAAACGCGCCAAAAGGCGGCATTAGCACGCCACAGAGTAATAAAGGACAAAGGGGTTCTTATCTATCAAAATACCCTCGGGTGCCAATCAGGCATGCCCTTGATTTACCTCCCCCTTTCCTTTTATTGGGTTCTTTTGTTTCTCTTCTTTTTGAGATATAGAAAACCGCTGGAGAGGATATCTCCCTGCAAAGCGGCCTCTCCGTGGCCGTGTAGCTATTGTGAAGGTAAAGGACAGTTTCTCAACTGTATATTTTAACGTATCATTATACTTAAATACAAGGATTATCCGCCTTTGCTTTTGAGTTTTTTTAGTATAATATAGAGGCAAGGGAGGCTGATCTCTGTGATTTTATTATGAGAATAACGTACGCGAAAGAGCGGCTAAAAAAAATTGATGATCTTACCGGCCATAAAGGGGTTATGGATATGGCTTCTTTATTGACCATATCTCCCGATGGCCTGAGGTTTAAGCACGGACATACCATAGCCGAGCTGAAGGTTCCCTATCACCTCGGCTCCGGTGATGAGGTCGTCTTTGACGAGGCTGTCGCAGGGCTTTCAGCCCTTATAAGGGCCCGCTACGAACCCCTGAAAAAGGCCCTTAAAAAAGAGGACTCACGCAAGGAAGGCGCTAAGTATGTAAGGATACCTGCCTTGAGAGAGAAGACCTGCAGGCTTGATATCTTTACACCGCAGTCCTTTGAGAAAAGACTTGCAGAGACGATCCTTGAAAACACCCCTTATATAGACAGCGCCGTTATTTATGCGTGGCTGAGCCCAGGCGAGAGCGGATGCAAGTTTGTCAAGTGGTTACGGGCTGTATTGACAAAAGCCCATAGAGATGAGATGCACCACGGGTCTGCCGAGCGGACGTCCTATCTTGCCTTGCTCGTGCTCATTAAGACCATGGAAAAATACCAGAGAGGCCTCAAGAATTTCCGCGTAAAGTGCTTTGGCTACGAAAAACTCGACCTCTCTGTCGGACTCGCCTTTTTTAATGTCTTCACTCTCGTAGTTGAGGAGCTGGCAGGAGAGTGGAGCGAAAATAACGGTCCCGGAGCGCTACTCACCTCGGCCCTTATACCGGGGCAGTTTCTGGCTGTAAAGTCCGGCGTCCTCCTTACCTCTCATAACCCCTATGGTCTATCCGGGGAGACCTTCAACGCCCTTCGTCCCATAATGGTCCCTCTTACAGAAAATATCGAGGCAGTGGCACCCCTTATTGAAGAGGGGGTAAGGCGTGTACGGGGAGATAAAGCCGTCTTTAAGACGGTTGTATGGCAGATAAAGATAAGGCGTTTCAGGCAGAAGATACTTGAGTATATGAAGGCCTTTGATATACCCGATACAATGCTTCGTAAAGGGCTTTATGCCCTTTACAGGAATGACAGGCTTATCGCAAATCTCTTCGAGGACGGGGCATACGCAGAGGGTCTTGCCAGATCCCTTGAGGCATTTATGAAGGTCGTGGCAAAAGACCGTGACCGCGCATGCAAGCTCGGGGATATTCGAGACCTTGTCCTTGAGTTAAGCAGGAAGAGGTTTCGCAACAGGGGTTTCTCCGGCGGCGGCAAGGAGCAGGATAATGCTGAAATAGCCGCCGTAATAGAGGGTTACTATGCCTATCTGCTTGACGGCATGGCACAAAAGACCATTGATCTCATGCTGGAGATCCTCGTGGACAGACGTATAAAGTTCTCTAACAAGGCGCTCCGTGATGAATATCTGAAGGGCCGGCTTTACCGTTTTTCCGCTGATAAGAGGGCGCTCTTAAAGACCCTTAAATCAAGAGAAGAGGGACAGCTCTTTGTGGATATGAAGGATTTCAGCCGTAAGACTCAAAATGTCAAAGAGCTTGCCATGGCTGATTTCATGAAGGAGTACTTTTTTAAGCCCATACTGGACGCGTCCAGGGAGTATGCCGATGGTGACGGCCTCGGCGAGGATGAGAGGGCGATAAGGCTCACGAATATCCCCGGGGATGCTATTATATTTTCAGGCGGAATGAGGCGCCTTGTGGCCCTTGCCCGTGATATTCAGAGGATAATAAGCGACTCCGGTAAGGCCCTGGAGCGCAGACTCCCGCAGGGGAGCGGCAGGGAAGTCCTTGAGAGGGTTCATCGAAGGTTCGAGGAACGAAGGGCGTCCCTGAGGAAGAAGAGGCTTGAGATGATAACCGGCACAGATGGCGGCAGGGAGGCCTCGGCCGAGGCCATCTTGAGGATAGGCGAGGAAGAGAGCAGACTTGAGAGGATATATAAAGAGGAGCTTGCAGAGGCCATCAAGTATGAGATGGAGGCTGGGCTCTTTATAACATACGGCGCGCGGGCCGAGGTCATAGAGCTTGGATATTCCAAGGGTTACAAAGGGCCTGTGAGCGTCTCCATAGGAGAAAAGATAAACGAGGCCTCCCGAGGCACGTACAGACACCCCATGGTCAAGGCGTTTTTAGAGATAATGCTCTCGGCGGAGAGGGAAAGGCGCAGGAATCAGGACCTTCAATATCCCTTTGATGTGTATATTCACACGGCCTATACGCTGAGGATGCCGCCGGAGATTGAGCACGCCTTTGAAAAGCTCATATCCGGGCGTAAGATATCCAACGCCAAGGCCCTTACAAGGCTTATTACGGAAAATTATCTAAAGGACTTCGAGAAGATAATAGCAGGCGAGTCCTTTTCCGAGTTAAGGCTTATCACCTCTCTTACGGATATATATAACAAGGGACAGGCCCTTAGCGACGAGGCCCTTCTTGCCTACATAAAAGAGTGCAGGGGCGAGAAGTCGTTTTTCAGGAAGATAGTCGGCAGGGATGGGCTCCATGAGTCTATAACAGAGGCGTTTTTCCTCCCTCGGGAAGAGATGGAGTTTGTCTTTTCCGCAAATCCAGAGAAGGGACCCGTGGAACTCTTCTATCACGCAGGAGAGCTTATCTTCCGGGGCTTTGAGGCAGAGCCACCGAGGGGCGTATATGAGATGCTGAACCCTGAAGGCGAGTTTTTTGCGGCCATAGCGGAGTTTCACCTCAAGGACTGGATTGAAGAAGCAAGGGAGGCCGGCACTGCTCCACTATGAAAATTTTTTTTATTAAAGGACTTCGTTCATACTGCCCGTTCTGTAGCCCTCAAGGTCCATGGTGATGTAGGTAAAACCCAGTTTTTTCATGACAGACGTGATTCTCTCCCGTGTCTCTCTCTCAAGTAGGCGCCCCATATCCTCTGCCATCGTCTCTATCCTCACCGTATCGCCGTGGTATCTCACACGGAACTGTATAAGCCCCAACTCCCTTAGAAGCTCCTCGGCGCGGGCTATCTGCGAGAGACGCTCTTCTGTAATCTCAGTCCCATAGGGAAACCTTGATGAGAGGCAGGCAAGGGCGGGTTTGTTCCATGTGGATAACCCTACTGAGCGGCTTATGGCCCGTATATCATCTTTTGTGAGTCCGGCTTCACGTAGGGGGCTACGTACGCCAAGTTCATGGGCGGCCTCGCTTCCGGGCCTGAAGTCCTTGAGGTCGTCGAGGTTGGCCCCGTCGGCAACGTGGGAGATGCCGAGGGCCCGGGCCTCTTTAGCGGCTATCTTGAATAGCTCGCTCTTGCAGTGGTAGCACCTTCTTGGCGTATTATCGGAAAAACCCGGTATATTAAGCTCATTTGATTCGATTATAATATGCCTTACGCCTATCTCCCGCGCGAGCCTTCGGGCGTCCTTGAATTCATTGGCCGGGTATGTGGGGCTGGTCGCGGTAATGGCCGCGGCACGGTTGCCGAGAGCTTCAGCCGCCATCTTCAGTAGCAGTGTGGAATCAACCCCTCCGGAGAAGGCCACCATAAGAGAACCCATCTCCCTTAAAATAGCGGTAAGGCGATGTAATTTCGCGGCGGTCTTGTCGTCTAATTCCGTGGGCTCATATCCTTCAGCTGAAGCCTCCCGAGCAGGGTTTTTCTCTTTTACCCGCATACCCTTGCCTCTCGGAGTTCTTCTTCGGTTACGGCCCTTTCGGGTGTAAATTCACTGGTCTTTCCCTTATATGAGAGCTGTACTCTTTTATCCTCCCCGGCCTTGGCAGAGGCGTAGCGGAGTATGAGCCCTGCGGCAAATTGGCGCACGCACTCATTTGCCTCTCCGGCTATTACAACAAGGGGGCCGGGAAAGTCAACGGGCTCAAGGGCCATGTACTCGGGGGTGATGAGGGCCTTCAGCCTCGCGTTGTCGGCCTCGTCCCTGCCCACGACTATCTTAAAACCCTCATGGCGAAGATGCCTTCCCGTCTTCAGCAGGAGGAGGTCCCTCTTTTCTATATCTTTTTTATTATCAAGGAGGTCTCTGACCTTTTTGGAGAAGGTGACATCCGTAAGAAGGCATCCCCCCGATGGACAGGGATAGTCGTTTACGCCGAGTTCTTCGGCAAGATCCATCTGCGGCCTTCTGCCGCGGCCCGCCACGGAGAGGAGTTTTTTTCTGT
>CAYYUX010000068.1:0-9075 GCA_964474975.1 uncultured Thermodesulfobacteriota bacterium | reverse complement strand
AGCCTGTTATTCCTGTTGATGACGCGCCTGTAGAGGTCGTTAAGGTCGCTTGTGGCAAACCTTCCTCCGTCAAGGGGAACAAGTGGGCGCAGATCGGGCGGAAGAACGGGTATTACCTCAAGTATCATCCACTCAGGACTGTTCTCGGAATGTAAAAAGGCCTCAACCACTTTAAGCCTCTTGGCTATCCGCTTCTTTTTGGTCTCAGATGATGTCTTACCCATCTCCAAACGAAGTTCCACGGAGAGTTTTTCAAGATCCAGCAGTTTCAAGAGGTCCCTTACGGCAGATGCGCCCATGTCAACGACAAAGGCATCGGGTCCCCATGTCTCAACGGCCTTTGCGTAGTCTTCATCTGTAAGGAGCTCGCCAACGTGCAGGTCCGAGTTCATTGGGTCTATTACTGCATACTTCTCATAATAGAGGACTCGTTCAAGGTCCTTGAGGGTAACATCAAGAAGGGCTCCTATCCTTGAGGGAAGGCTCCTCAGAAACCATATATGGGCCACGGGTGTGGCAAGGCTGATGTGGCCAAGCCTGTCACGGCGAACATTTGAGGGTATGACCTCCACGCCGCATTTTTCGCAGGTAGTCCCCCTGTGCTTCATGCGCTTATATTTACCACAGTTGCACTCAAAGTCCTTTACGGGCCCGAATATCTTGGCGCAGAAGAGGCCGTCTCTCTCTGGCTTGAAGGTCCTGTAATTTATGGTCTCAGGCTTCTTTACCTCTCCGTGAGACCACTGCAAAATACGTTCAGGCGAGGCTATGCATACGCTTATCGCATTGAAGTCATCCTGCTTGCCCGGTTTTTGAAAAAGTGCCGTAAGGCTCTCCAATGATACCTCCTTCTGTGGAAGGCCCCTTTGTCCGGGCCTTTCCCTTGAAACTGCAAAGACATAACTCCAAAACCAATCTTTCAAGGCCTGCCAAGCCGGCCGGCCATATAATTCTCATAAAATATAACTCGCTCCGAGCCCAGCCACAGACATAACCGCCCCGAGCATACCCATCCCGACCCTGACGCCCCCCCAACACCCCCTCGCCCCAAACCGCCCGGGACTACTCTGTCTTGAGGAGCTTGACGTCTATTACAAGGCTCTGGAGCTCTTTTAATAGTACGTTAAAGGACTCCGGCAGAGTGGGCTCCATGTTGTACCTGCCCATAACTATGGACTCGTACATCTTTGTGCGGCCCGGCACATCGTCTGATTTAACGGTGAGGAACTCACGGAGGCTGTAGGCCGCCCCGTAAGCCTCCATTGCCCATACTTCCATCTCTCCAAGACGCTGACCGCCGAACTGCGCCTTGCCGCCAAGCGGCTGTTGGGTAACAAGGGAATAGGGACCCGTTGATCTCGCGTGTATTTTATCATCAACAAGGTGATGGAGTTTCAGTATATACATAATGCCCACGGTTACATCGAGGGCAAAGCGTGTGCCCGTTTTACCGTCATAGAGCACTGTCTTGCCGTTATCAGGGAGACCGGCGAGGGCAAGGGCCTCTTTCACTCCGCTCTCCATGGCGCCGTCAAAGACAGGACTCGCTATTTTAAGGCCCTTGGATATCTTTTCCGCTACCTGACATATTTCCTCATCAGAAATATGGGCAAGGAATTTACCGAACTCCGCATCGCCGTATATATCTTTGATCCTGTCACGGAGAGGTCCCGGCCCGACGTGTTCGTCCATCATCCTGGCAATACCGGCACCGAGTTCACGAGATGCCCAGCCAAGGTGTGTCTCCAGAATCTGACCGATGTTCATCCTTGACGGAACGCCAAGGGGGTTAAGCACTACGTCCACGGGAGTGCCGTCTTCCATGTATGGCATATCCTCTTCAGGGAGGATACGCGAGATAACGCCCTTGTTACCATGACGGCCCGCCATCTTATCGCCCACGGATATTTTCCGCTTCATGACAATATAGACCTTGACCATCTTTATAACGCCGGGAGGGAGTTCGTCGCCCATCTTGAGACGGCTGAGCCTGTTCTCAAAGACCATCTTTATGAGGTCTATCTGCTCGGCCAACTGCTCCAGAGCCTTATCCACCGACTCCTTGACCTTCTCATCAGCGGGAATTATCTCGCTCCAACGCTCTTCGTTAAGGGCATCGAGGATTTCATCGGTAACAACTCCGCCTTTAGCAAGTAAGACAGAGCCCTTCCCGTCTTTTACCGGTGCAAGGGATTTATTCTTGAGAAGCAATCCCCTTATTGTCTTATAGGAGGAATCCTTTACGATGGCTATCTCGTCGTCTCTGTCCTTGATGAGGCGGCTCATCTCCATATCTTCTATGGATTTACTCCTGTCGTCTTTTTCAACGCCTTTTCTTGAGAAGACCTTGGCGTTTATCACCACGCCCTCTACACCGGGAGGAACACGGAGCGATGTGTCCTTTACGTCCTCGGCCTTTTCACCGAATATTGCCCGGAGGAGTTTCTCCTCGGGAGAGAGCTGTGTCTCGCCCTTTGGGGTTATCTTTCCAACGAGTATATCCCCGGGGCCGACCTTTGCTCCTATCCTTATAATGCCGCTATCATCAAGGTCTTTCAGTGCGTCCTCGCCCACGTTGGGAATATCACGTGTTATTTCTTCTTTACCGAGCTTTATCTCACGGGCCACCATCTCGAACTCTTCGATATGCACGGAGGTAAAGACGTCTTCCTTGAGGAGCCGCTCGCTAAGGAGTATTGCGTCCTCGAAGTTGTACCCGCCCCATGGCATAAATGCCACTAGGACGTTCCGCCCGAGTGCAAGCTCGCCCTGATCTATGGAGGGACCATCGGCAAGAACCTGTCCTTCGATAACCGTATCGCCGCAGTAGACAATGGGTTTCTGGTTAAAGCATGTATTCTGGTTGGAACGCCTGAACTTTGTAAGGTTATAGAGGTCCACGCCGCCGTCTTCGTCTCTAACGACTATTCGCGAGGCATCGACATTCACTACTGTGCCTGATTTTCTGGCAAGGACAGTCAAGCCCGAGTCCCTTGCAACGACGCTCTCCATGCCGGTACCTATAAAAGGCGCTTCTGTAAAGAGGAGCGGCACGGCCTGACGCTGCATGTTGGAGCCCATGAGGGCCCTGTTTGCATCGTCGTTTTCAAGGAAAGGCACAAGTGCGGCGGCCACGCTGACGAGCTGATTCGGAGAGACGTCCATAAGGGTTACGTCCTCGGCGAGGGCCATTATGAAATCACCGCCCTTGCGCGCGGATACAAGCTCATTGACAAACCTGCCATTCTCGTCAACAGGGGCATTGGCCTGCGCAACGACGTGATCTGCTTCGTCAAGGGCCGATAGATGCATGATGTCTGAAGTGACAACGGCATCACGGACTATGCGGTAAGGGGTCTCTATGAAACCGAAATCATTCACCCTCGCAAAGGTTGAGAGGGATACGATGAGACCGATATTCGGCCCCTCAGGCGTCTCGATCGGGCATATCCTGCCATAGTGCGTGGCATGGACGTCGCGAACCTCAAAGCCCGCCCTCTCACGGGTAAGACCGCCGGGGCCAAGGGCCGAGAGCCTTCTCTTATGTGTTATCTCAGAGAGAGGGTTGGTCTGGTCCATGAACTGCGAGAGCTGACTGGAGCCGAAAAATTCTTTTATGACCGCCGTCACGGGCTTGGGGTTTATAAGGTCGTGAGGCATGAGGGTCTCGAGTTCGCCGAGGCTCATCCTCTCTTTAACGGCCCTCTCCATGCGAAGAAGCCCTATCCTGTACTGGTTTTCAAGGAGCTCACCCACGCTCCTGATGCGGCGATTGCCGAGATGGTCGATATCATCAACTACGCCAAGGCCATTTTTAAGGCCGACAAGATACTTTACGGTGGCGTGTATGTCCTCTTTGCTGAGGGCCGTCTCCTCAAGAGGCACATCAAAACCGAGCTTGCGGTTGAGTTTCAGTCTGCCCACGCGAGAGAGATTATACCTCGCAGTGTCAAAAAACAGGGAGTGCAAAAAGGCGTTAGCCGTCTCGACGTTAGGGATATCGCCGGGTTTGAGCCGTTTGTATATCTCGACCCTCGCGTTAAGGGTCATGGACGTATCAGTGTCTTCGGGGTGGTCCTTCCTGTAGGAGGCAATGGTCTTTGTCTCCTCGGAGCTAACTTTGTCCCCGAGAAGGGTCTGCCTGAAAAATGGGCCTACGACATCAAGGAGTAAAAGTTTGAAGCTCGTTATACCCCTTGCCGTCAAACCCTCAAGGGCCTCAGTTGATATGGCCTGATTGCACTCAAGAAGGACCTCGCCCGTAGAGGAATCAACTATATCCCTGGCTATGATATGCCCGATAATATCATCAATGGCCAGGGGGATACGAGTGATATCCGCGGCGAGCATCTTTCTAAGGGAAGACTTCAGTATCTTCCTGCCCTGCTTTACAATCACATCTCCGGTGGCCGGATTTATAATGTCAAGGCTCGCTATCTGGCCTGTAATATACTCCGGGGTGAATGTGGTAAAGATGTTCTCACCCTCAATGGTAATCTCTTCACTGGGATAAAAATCATTAAGAAGCTCTTCAATGGAATACCCGAGGGCCTTCAAGAGAATGGTGACAGGCATCTTGCGGCGTTTGTCTATACGCACATAGAGCAGTTCTTTCTGGTCAAACTCGAAGTCGAGCCATGAGCCGTGATAGGGAATAATACGGGCTGTGTAGGCTATTTTACCGCCCGAGGTCTTATCCTTCTGCATCTCGAAGAAGACGCCCGGCGACCTGTGGAGCTGACTGACAATAACCCTCTCCGTGCCATTGATGACAAAAGAGCCCGTGTCGGTCATAAGGGGGATTTCCCCGAAGTAAACCTCCTGCTCTTTTATATCGCGAACGCTCTTGGCGCCGGTTTCCTTGTCGTGGTCCCACATGGTAAGACCAACGAGAATCTTCACCGGTGCGGCAAAGGTCATGCCCTTCTGCCGGCACTCTTCAACTGTGTATTTAGGCTCCTGAAGAGCATACCTCACAAACTCAAGAGAGGCATTGCCGCTAAAATCCTTAATGGGAAAGGCGCTCTTGAAGACCGCCTGCAAGCCGACAGGCTCTTTATCCTTTTCGCTTACTCCATCCTGGAGGAAACGCACAAAAGACTCTTTCTGTACCTCGATAAGGTTGGGCATGGGTACAACCTTATCTATCTTCGAATAGTCTTTTCTGAGGTATACGCCGTTTCTGATATAATGGGTGGCCACTATACGCTACTCCTTTTATATTAAAAGCTCCCTTTAAGAGGACCTGCCCGAGGCACTGCCGCGGGCATGTCCTTAAGGGTATATGTACTGGTTCTGCGTAGCCGCCATGGAGGAACCTCTCAGGGTTCCATTTGAGCGTCGGAAGCGGCTGACCATAACCCGCGGGCATTGCTCCGCGAGTCGCCCGATAATACCATCGGTGCCGGCTACTTTACTTCCACCTCAGCGCCGACGCCTTCGAGCTGTTCTTTTATCTTGGCGGCCTCGTCCTTGGTGACGCCTTCCTTGACGGCCTTCGGTGCGGCCTCTACAAGATCCTTGGCCTCTTTAAGTCCAAGCCCTGTTACAGCGCGAACCTCTTTGATGACCTTTATCTTCTGTGCGCCAAAGGACTTCAGCACTACGTCGAACTCCGTCTTTTCGGCCTCAGCCGCAGGGGCCGCCGCGCCTGCGGCGGCAACTGCCACGGGAGCCGCAGCACTGACTCCGAACTTCTCCTCAAGTTCTTTAACGAGCCCGCTGAGCTCAAGCACGCTCATATTTTCGATAAAACCAATTACGTCTTCTTTTGTTATCTCGGCCATTGTAATACCTCCGGTAATGTATCTATTTAAGTTAATGTTAGTCTTAATATCCTTCTTATCCCGCCTTGTTCTCGCCTATGGCGCTCAGCGTATAGAGGAACTTCCGCTGAACTCCGCTCAATACTGCCACAAGTCCCGTTGCCGGAGAGTTGAAGCCGGCAAGGAGTTTTGCGAGAAGCACTTCCCTTGGTGGAAGTGTGGCCAGGGCCTTTATATCCTCGGGGCCAATCATACGCCCGCCCATTACGGCGGCAAGGGGTTTTAGCTCCTTATGGTCCTTGGCGAACTCCACAAGTGTCTTGGCACTCGCGGCCGCGTCCTTGAAGCTGAAGGCAAGGGCCACGGGCCTGTCGAGAAATTCAGTCAGCCCGGCATCATCATGTCCCTCAAGGGCCCTCTTTGCAAGGGTATTCCTTACGACCTTGAAGCCCGTATCGGCCTCGCGCAGGGTCTTTCTGAAAGCAGTCATATCAACGGATTTTATGCCGCTGTACTCCGTGATAAAAGTAGCTTCCGAGCGGTCAAGCTTTTCCCGCAAGTCTTTTACATACACTTCTTTATCGTTTCTATCCAAGCTCTTTTTCACCCCTTTCCTTTAGTCAGAGACAGTCTGAAGACGGCCCTCACAACCGCAGGGTCCTTAAAAATCAACTGATCTCGGCAGGCTTTTTAAAGGGCTCCGTGAGCCGTCCCCGCTGTCTCTGATCACGAATTAAACAACTATTATAAAAAGCTTACTTTATTAAAGTCTTCATCTCCGATGTATCGAGCTTTATCCCCGGCCCCATGGTAGTGGAGAGGGAGAGGGATCTGAGGTATACGCCTTTGCTTGCCGAGGGCTTTGCCTTCACGACGGCGTCCATAAGGCAGAGAAGATTCTCCCTGAGCTTATCCTTTCCAAAGGAGACCTTGCCGATGGGAACGTGGATATTGCCGCCCTTATCCACCCTGAACTCCACCTTGCCTGCCTTCAAGTCAGTTACGGCCTTTGCCACGTCAAATGTAACGGTGCCGAGTTTCGGATTTGGCATAAGTCCCCTTGGCCCGAGTATTTTTCCGAGTTTTCCTACCTCGCCCATCATATCTGGAGTGGCCACGGTAGCGTCAAAATCGAGCCATCCGCCGCGCACCTTTTCAAGCATATCGTCAGAGCCCGCAAAGTCCGCCCCGGCCTCTGTTGCCTCGGCCTCTTTGTCTCCCTTGGCAAATACAAGGACGCGGGTTTTGCGTCCAGTGCCGTTAGGAAGAACGACTGAGCCCCTAACCATCTGCTCCGGGTGCTTGGGGTTGACTCCAAGCTTTCCTGCGATATCAACGGTCTCGTCAAACTTGGCCGCGGCTGTCTCAGGCACGAGCTCAAGACCCTCGTCAACTGTATAGGCCTTCTCTGCGACTATTTTTTCTTTTGCCGCTATGTATCTCTTTCCCTGCTTCATCTTATTTTCAGCCCTCCACCGTAATGCCCATGCTTTTTGCCGTACCAGCTATGTTGGTTACGGCCGCCTCAAGCGTAGAGGCGGTAAGGTCGGGCGTCTTTAATTTAGCTATCTCTTCCACCTGCGCTCTTGTTACCTTGCCTACCTTTGTCTTATTGGGTTCATTGGAACCTTTCTCAAGACCGGCGGCCTTCAAGAGGAGGACCGCCGCCGGCGGCGTCTTTGTAATAAAGCTAAAACTCCTGTCAGCGTATACAGTAATGACTACAGGAATAATCATACCGGCCTCAGACTGTGTCTTGGCGTTAAAGGCCTTGCAAAAATCCATTATATTCACACCATGCTGACCAAGCGCCGGGCCTACGGGCGGAGCCGGGTTGGCCTTTCCGGCGGGTATCTGCAGTTTTATCTGACCTATTATCTTTTTTGCCATAATTCAAAAAACCTCTCTCATATAAAAGTATTTGCCATATAGATATACTGTCTCAGACCTTCTCGACCTGACCAAAGTCAAGCTCCACAGGCGTAGGCCTGCCGAAGATACTCACCATGACGGAGATCTTTCCCTTATTCGGCTTTACGTTTTCGACGATACCGTTAAAGTTGGTAAAGGGGCCGTCGATGACTCTCACGTTTTCGCCTTCCACGAAAAGAACCTTGGGTTTGGGCCTTACGGCTCCTTCCTCAATCTGTCTGGTAATGCGCTCCACATCCTCAGCCGGCACTGCCGGAGGCGCGGCGTCTTTACCGCCGACAAAACCAGTGACCTTGGAGACGCCTTTCACAATATGCCACGTCTCGTCGTTATACTCCATATTGACAAAGATATAACTTGGAAAGAACTTCCTTAAGGATGTCTTTTTTACACCCTTGACCATGTCGACTACTCTTTCCATTGGCACAAGGATATCGCCGAAAAGGTCTTCCTTGCCATTGAGCTTGATGCTCTCCTCAAGAGCGGCCTTCACCTTGTTCTCATAACCTGAATACGTATGTACCACATACCACTTTTTTGCCATAGGACCTCGCTTCACTTCATTATCAGGCCGATTATCTTCGCGAGCCCCATATCAACTATACCCATGAATACGGCAAGCAGGGCCGTCACCGCGATTACGACCCATGTAGAGTTCATGGTCTGCTGTTTAGAGGGCCAGGTAACCTTTTTCAGCTCCTGCTTAGCCTCGGAGAAGAACTGTTTTGTCTTACCTATGCTTATCATTTTATCAATTACACCGTTATCCCGTCCTTCATATCAAAAGGACCTTTATGTGATAAAACCCGAACCGGAAAGACCGGCTTTCAAGGGGTCGCGTTCTGGCAGGCCAGGAGGGATTCGAACCCCCAACATGCGGTTTTGGAGACCGCCGCTCTGCCGTTAGAGCTACTGGCCTTCAACTTTACAGAATAAAAACCATGTATTTCAGAGAGACACAACTGCAATACAAAAAAGTCATTTATCTCCATCCATATCAAACAATCAGAGCGCGAACCTTATCTTATGCAAAAACAGGCGTCAGATAAAACCCGTACCCTCTTGCAAAAAGATTATTTAGTCTCCCTGTGAGGCGTATGTTTTCTGCAGAACTTGCAGAATTTTTTCAGCTCAAGCCTGTCAGGTGTGGTTTTTTTGTTTTTGGTTGTAGAATAATTCCTGCGCTTGCACTCTGTGCAGGCAAGTGTGATTATGTTCCGCATGACCTTCCCTTTTTATCAGTATATACGACGGAGTATCTGCCCCGCGTCTTTATATCAAAACCGCCCGTACAAGGACGATATGCCGAAAAACACTTACAACGCTACTCTATTATTTGTGTTACTACGCCGGCGCCCACGGTACGGCCGCCCTCGCG
>CAYYUX010000067.1:0-9325 GCA_964474975.1 uncultured Thermodesulfobacteriota bacterium | reverse complement strand
GTGGATATGGCCCATGACGGCGAAGAGGGGCTCTACATGGCGCTGAACTATCCCCTTGACGCCATCATCCTGGATATCATGCTTCCCGTGGTGGACGGCCTGACGCTTCTCAGTACTATTAGAAAAAAGGGCATAAAGACGCCCGTCCTTCTGCTTACGGCGAGAGACGCCCTTATGGACAAGATAGATGGCCTTGACACAGGTGCCGATGATTACATGACAAAGCCTTTTGAGTTCACAGAGCTTGTTGCAAGACTGCGTTCTCTTATAAGGCGTGTAGGCGATGCCAAGGAGGCGGTGCTGAGAGTATCGGATCTTGAGATAAACACGGCGAGCCATGAAGCCTCGAGGGGCGGCGAGGCCATAAAACTTTCTGCGAGGGAGTATGCCCTCATAGAGTATCTCGCCTATAACGCGGGCAAGGTTGTCACAAGAACACAGATAGTAGAGCATATATATAATGAAGACGCCGAGATGGACTCTAACGTAGTAGACGTATACATCAACTACCTTCGAAAGAAGATAGACAAGGAGCCCCGGACAAAGCTCATACATACCATCAGGGGCGCGGGATACATCCTGAGGGAAGAGTAGTAGTCCCGCCTAATTCATGTTTAACTCCATAAAACTAAAAATAATCATATGGTGTCTTGCCATATTTTCCATCGTCTTCGCCGGGCTCGAAGTATTCCTTTACTACCAGCTCGAGGCAGTGGCCATTGGTCTTGTTGATGAGCACGTGCGCTCGGAGACAGAGACCATGGCCAGTATATTGAAGATTGAGATGCGCCACGGACAGCTTGAGACAGAGCTTGTGGAGTTGTCTCTTGCCGCAAAGGGCAAATATCTGAAGAAGTTTTCCGGCCGTTATTATCAGATAGTGTCCTCAAAGGGCAAGATCGTTGCGACATCGCCCTCGCTCTATGAGGCCCATGGTAATCTTCCCATCCTGCCGGCCACAGCCGATGGTCTCTTCTATACCGTAAATGGGCCATCAGGTCAGCCCATGAGGCTCTTCAGCAGGTCTGTTGATCTTGGCGGAACGGTCCTTATTTTTCAGGTAGCTGATTCCCTCACCGGTACATATCGTCTCGTAAAGTCCTTCAGGAGGATAGTCTTTATAATATATCCCATGGTCTTTGTAATCTGCGCCTTTGGAATATATCTGATGACAAAGTGGGCATTGGCGCCTATGAGGGACTTTGCCGCGAAGGTAAGCCATATTACGGAGAAGAATCTCTACGAGAGGATTGATGAGAAACACAGACCTGTCGAGCTAAGGCCCCTTATTACGAGTTTTAATGTTATGCTCGGGCATCTTGAGGGCTCTTTTGAGAGAAAAAAGCAGTTTCTCTCAGACGCCTCTCACGAATTGCGAACGCCTACCTCTGTAATAAAGAGCTATTGCGACGTCATGCTTACCAGAGAGAGGTCAGTCGAGGTCTACAAGGGCGCTTTGCAGAAGATAAGCACAACTGTTAACAGGATGGCCGAGCTTATAAACAGGATTCTCGTCATTTCAAGGATAGATTCAAATTCCGCCGAGTTAAAGCTCGTAAGGATCTCCGTGGAGGAGACGATAAACGGCGTCTTCAGGCTTATGGAACAGGCCGCCTCCTTAAGACGGATATCTCTTGGCGTAGAAGGCCCTGATGTGGAGATACATGCCGACAAGGACGGTATCCTGGAGGTCTTGACAAACCTTGTGGAGAATGCTGTGAAGTATAACCGTGATGGCGGCTCAGTGGTTGTCCGCATATCCAGAGGGAACGGATTCTGCGAGATAGCAATCGAGGACACTGGCATAGGCATAGCAAAGGAAGACATTGAAAATATATTCAAGAGGTTTTACCGTACCGACGCAAGCCGTGGGCTTTCCGTTGGCTCTGGGCTTGGCCTCTCCATAGTTAGCGCCATAGTAAACGCCCACGGCGGCCATATCGACGTTGTAAGCGAGAAGGGCCGCGGCAGTATTTTCAAGATATATCTCCCCATATCCATAGCCGTCTGAGCCTGCGTATTAGATCAAGACCCGTCTATTCTCCTGTATATCGTAATGGAGTATGGCGAATCGGTTCTCGCCTCTTCTGCCTTGTCTCCCCAGATGTATCGTGTGCCTCGTGGTGTAATCTCCACCAGCCCTGCCTGCCTGTAATGCGTCGCGTTGTAAAAGCGGAACCAGTTAAAGATAAAACCAACGGAGCGCCTGCCCCTCAGCCATGAGTTGTATATGTCTACGTATACGATGTACAGCGGCTTTTCACGTTGAATATCCGCTATCATTTCCTCCTGCATCTTAAGCGCGAGGCCGTGGTATTCCATGAGGGGGTATGCGTATATATATGGCGATGCCGAGGCTCGTTTCGAGTAAAAATATATCTGAGGTTCGGAGCCGAGTACGGCTACAGTATCTTCGGGCCGGGAATGGGTCTGTATATACTCTGCTATTACAAGGGATTCCGGGAATGGGTTCATCCCGAATATCTCCCTTGACGTCTCGTCAGGGGTATCGAATAAGAGGACATGCCGTTCTTGATAGAGCCCCGGCACAGCGGCCGCCACGGCAAGGATAAGGGCTAAAAGCGTGGTGCCGCCTTTATTGGGATATAGACCGGAGAGCCTTTCCATGGCCAGCCCCGCGAGTATGGCGACTGCCGGTGTAATGAGGATGAAGTAGTGTTCCCTGAAGTATAGCCCAGGCATTATTGCAAGGGCTGAGAAAATGAACAGGAGTATGGCGAAGAGTTTTTTCTCCAGAGGCGCCTTTATTCGGGGCATGGCCGCTACGGCCCCGCCGGCAAGGGCCCAGAAGGGCGCTGAAGTAAAGAGTATGGGGGAAAATTTTCTCCAGAAGGTTTTTATGCCGATAAGGAGCGGAGGAGCGGATACGTAGAGCCGTGAGTATGTAATGGTCCAGAACCAGAATTTGTCAAGACCGTCTTGTTGGTACATGATAAGGCAGGCGGCCAAAAAGGGCAGTGCGCCTCCTGCAAGGAGAAGCGCGACTCGAAGAAGGGGGCCGCCAATGGGGCCGCGTCCCTTGATTAGATAGAGCGTAAATATGTAGACAGGGCCAAGGATGAGAAAAAACACACCGTGCTGTTTCATCATCATTGCAAGGCCGAGGAGGAGGCCGCTCATGAAGTAAGAGGCGAGATTTTTTCTTATGTCACTCCCGTTATCAACTGCCGCTGTAAGCAGATATAGACCTGCGACGGCGAAGAATATGACAAAGTGCTCACTGTTAGCCACTACGCCATGCAGGTGAGTGTTAAGGGAAAGCATGGCGAAAGAAATCCCCGCAAGGTACCCGGCCCTCTGGCCGAAGAGCCTCTTTCCAAGAAAAAAGACCATGAGAGAGGTGAGGGCGTTGATTAGAAGCAGGCCTCCGTGTACGGCGTAGCGCGTCTCGCCGAAGGCCTTCGTGATAAGGGCGTATGCCGCGTAAATGCCCGGCAGTTTCATGCTGTAGGCGTACTTGTAAGGCGCAAGGCCCTTTAGTATGAGCGAGCCCATGTAGGCGTACTCACCCTCATCCCTCTCAAAGGGCATGCCAAGGAGGCGCCAGCGTATGATGGCCGCTGTTGCAAGGGTGGCTAGCATGAGTATAAGCAGGGCAGGGGAATTGTTTCTTTTCATATAAATAACCTCTCGTTCTCCCTTGCCGTTTTCGTGGAGTTTTATCTTTATTTAATATTTAAAAAAAGGCACTTTGTATGTTACTATTTCAGATATACTAATTAAAAGTAGTATTTTTATTTACTTTAAATATTGCAAAAGGCCGCCTGCTCCGTGCCTGCGGTCATGGGAGATACAGAAAAGATGGAAGAGAAGGAAAAGACGTCATGGGCCTCAAAGGGGCATGATATACCAAAGCGTAGGCTTGGCAGGACGGGCGAGTCTGTCTCTATACTCGGACTTGGAGGCGAGGGTGTCTTGCGCTCATGGGGAGAGGAGAAAAAGGCCGTTGAACTCATTAACGCCGCCATTGATATGGGCGTGAATTATATGGAATCGGCAAGGGCATATGACGGTAGCGAGACCTATTACGGCAAGGCCATCGGCCCGAGGCGAAAAGATATCTTTCTTGCCGGCAAATCCCACGCAAGGGATTATAAGGGCGCCATGGCCCATCTCCATGAGACGCTTAAGACTATGGGTACGGATTACCTTGATCTATGGCAGGTTCATGATGTTAGGACAGAGGAGGATATGGCCGCCATATTCAGTCCCGAAGGCGCTTACAGCGCCTTTGTTGAGGCAAAAGAAAAGGGCCTTGTGCGCTTTATCGGCGTAACAGGACACCACGACCCCACAGTGCTTGCGAGATGCGTAGGCGACTTTGATTTTGATACAGTGCTTATGCCGGTAAACCCTGCGGAGCCTGCCTATAAACCATTTGTAGAGGAGGTTGTGCCTGCGGCGAGCGCAAAGGATATGGGCATTATAGCCATGAAGGCATACCTGCGCGGGGCCCTTAACGCCCCTAAGAGACTGCTTTTCTGCTACGCCCTGACGCAACCTGTCTCAACTGCAGTTATAGGCTGTGATAACCTTGATCAGCTTAAGGAGAACGTGGAGATAGCATCTTCTTTTGTCCCCTTGAGGCTCAAAGAGGTGGAGAGGCTTACGGAGTTTATCTCCTCCCACGCGCGTCAGTTGATGTATTATAAGCCCTGAGCCCTTATGGTCCTCGTTTTGGCGATGGCTGACGAAGAGAGCCGCCCATGATACCCTTAAAAGACGATGCCCCCAGGGATACCTTTCCCTATGTCACCATAGCCATCATTGTCATCAATATCGCTGTCTTTCTCTACGAGATCGGCCTCGGTTTTCGCGGAATGCGGTACTTTATCTATTCCGTGGGAGCCATCCCCTATGAGATTACCCATTTTTCGGATATAGGCGTAACAGCGGTTGTAGCGCCGCCCCTGACGCTTATTACCGCCATGTTTGTTCACGGCGGTTTTTTTCATCTTGCAGGGAATATGCTCTTCCTCTGGATATTCGGCGATAATATAGAGGATCGCCTCGGGCATGTAAAGTTCATACTCTTTTATCTTTTTACCGGGATTGTCGCGAGCCTTGCCCATGTATTGGCGGCACCTGATTCCATCCTGCCCATGATAGGCGCCTCCGGGGCAATCGCCGGCGTACTCGGGGCCTACTTCGTGCTTTTCCCAAGGGCCAATGTCAAGACGCTTATTTTTCTTTTTGTCTTTGTATCAGTTGTCAGGGTGCCGGCTGTGTTTTTTCTCGGTATCTGGTTTTTCTTTCAGATATTGAGTTCAGGCAACGCGACAGGCATAGCCTGGTATGCTCATATAGGGGGATTTGTCGCCGGGGCCATCATAGCGAAATTCTTCGTGAAAGGCGGCGGGAGTATGACCTATATAAGAAGATGATTTTTTTGAAGTTATGTCTGAGAGGATAAAAAAGGTAGGGCCTTAAATGTGTGTCCGTACATGTATCTCGAATTTACGTTTGAGGGGGCCTTTACGGCTGAGCCTGACGCTGTTGTAGAATCTGTTTTTCTTCACCTGCGCATCACGGAGCAGTCTCTGATTGACGATTAGGTCAGAAATCTTTACGAGGCTAAAGCCCCTTTCCAGAAGGTTGTCGAGTATGTCGCCGAGGACTGTTGATGCCCTGTCAGGGCCGCGGTCCGTATCAAGGTGCATGAGTATTATCCCGCCTCCGAGCCCGCCGCCGTGTTTATCAAAGTCAATTATCTTTTTTTCAATCTCCATAGGGTCGTGGTAGAGCCGCGAGGCCTTGTCCGATACCCAGTCAAGGCTGTCAAGGCTACGGCCGCTTCTCGCGTCATAGGTCCAGCCTATGTGAAGGTATCCGGCGCTGAAGGCCCAGCCGCGAAGTTCGCTGTTTATCTCGCCGTATGGAGCCCTCCAGAACGGTGACATGTGCTGTCCCGTAACCTCAAAGAAGCGTTTCTCCGTTGTGTTGAGTTCGTCAAGCAGGAATGCCCTGGTCACATGGGGCAGTGTCTTTTGCGTGCCGTTAATCTCAAGCTCTGTCAGGTGGGGATGTGTGGTGGTGTGGTTGCCTACTTCGTGGCCATCGGCCACTATCCTCCTGGTGATATCAGGGTTGTTTCTGATGAAGCGGCCGCTTAGAAATATGGTTGTCTTAATCTTTCTTTTTTTCAGTATATCAAGTATCTCAGAGGCCTGTCTTGAACCCATGCCGCCATCAAAGGTGATTGATATTTTGGTGCTGCGGGTATCTCCCCTTGTAATATCGGGGGGGCTTACAGAGGGCCATTCCCTCTTGTGGATGATGGTCTTTGATGCCCCTGTGCGGCCGGACGGCATATAGTTGAATGCAAGGACGGACATGGCCGTTGGCTTAATACTTAACGGCTGAATGGAGATGGGTAGAGAGTAGTCTGTATTTATGGACCTGCCAATGGGGGGCGCATTAGCCACGGATGGTTCCATGGCGCGTGACTTTGTGCCCTGCCCGAGGCATAGCAGAACCGCGGCAACGAGGGCGAGGATAAAAAGCGCGCGTAGCGGCGTAGCTCTGAGGGTAAGGAAAAAAGGTTTTTTAGGCATGTCAGCGTGTGTGAAAGAGTAAACTACCAGAGAGAAGAGGGTATTTGCCTTTTATTTTATTATTTCTTTCATTTATCATTAAGAGAGGTAAAGGTCAAACCTTTTTTGTAAATACTAAAAAGAAAAAACATTGCAAAATGAGCCCAGGTTATAATAAGATATCTCAAAATCAGATTTTACAGGGGGAGGATATAATGGAAGACAAAATAGCAGAGACAACCTTTAGGCGCATTCTTTTCCCGACGGATTTTTCAGATCTATCCATGCACGCCTCTGACTACGCCATCTCTCTGGCCAGGCGTTACGGCTCTAAATTATATGTCATTCATGTTGTGGACCGCACCGGCGAAGCCTCGGGTATGTACGTACCCCATATGGCTTTTGACGGCCTTCATAATGAGGAGGAGAGCCTTGAGGCAAAGTCCCTTAGGAGAATTTGCACCAGTATATCAGCTGGTGATATAGATGTTGAGCCAATCCTATCCACAGGTGTTCCTCATGATGAGATATTGCGGGCGGCCAGGGAAAAAGACGTGGATATAATCGTCATAGGCACTTCAGGCACAGGTGGGGTTGGACGTCTGGTCTTTGGCTCCAACGCCGATAATTTAATCAAGAATTCCCACGTTCCCGTGCTTGCTGTTCCCCCGGTGGCCTCATAACGACCCCGAAAAAATAAAAGGTTACCTGCATGTTTGGAATCGGTTTTCCGGAGCTCATCCTCGTTTTAGTTGTTGCCCTTCTCGTCCTGGGGCCTGATAAATTGCCAGAGGTCGCGAAGACAATGGCAAAGGCTTATAACGAGTTGAGGCGTACAGGTCTTGATGTTAAGCGCACCATAGAGGGTACGGTAAAAGACATGGATATCTCCACTTCTGTGAGGGATGGGTTTAAGGCCGCTGAAAAAACGGTAAAAGATAACATTAAAGATGAGACCGTTTCCGAGGCAGGGCCTGAGAGCGATACAAAAGACACCTCGCGGAAGGCTACCTGATTATGACGGACGAGCAGGCCAGGGCGGCGCGGCTGACGGGGCATCTCCGTGAGCTTAGAAAAAGGCTTATAGTATCCATAGCCGCATTGGTTATTGGTTTTTCTATCTCCTATTTTTTTTCAGACAGACTCTATAACATCCTTACCTCACCGCTCCTTCCGGCCATGCCCAAGGGCTCGGATTTTGTGGCATTTACAGGTGTTGTCGAGCCTTTTTTTGTTTATATAAAAGTCGGGTTTCTCGGTGGCGCCGCCCTGGCAAGTCCGGTTATCCTCTATGAGATATGGGCCTTTGTTGCGCCGGGGCTTTACAAGGCGGAAAAACGCTGGTTTTTGCTCACCGTTATACTCTCATCAGTCCTTTTTCTCTGCGGACTTTTATTTGCCTTTTTTGTCGTCTTTCCCTTTGCCTTTAAATTTCTCCTCAGCTATTCCGGCCCGAGGCTAAAACCATTTATCTCAATGAACAGTTATTTTTCCCTTGTCACGAGGCTTCTCATAGCCTTTGGTGTAGTGTACCAGCTTCCGCTGGCCATGCTTGTCCTGGCAAGGATGGGGATAGTTACGGCGGCGCGCTTTATCTCGTGGTGGAGGTACGCCATCATTGCCATTGTAATCGTCGCGGCCGTACTGACACCGACGCCCGATGCCTTTAACCAGATGCTCATGGCAGGGCCTCTGCTCATCCTGTATTTTCTCGGAATTATTCTGGCCAAGATATTCGGCAAGAAAAAACAGGCTCCAGAGTCAAAAGGGGATAGCGCAGAGGATACTGTGGGAAAGAAATAAACATGTGATGGCTGAGATGAGCGAGTCACGGTTATATCTTAAAGGGTACGAAGCATTTATTTATACGAGTTGAAGTAATTGATTAGTGATTTTTTAGTCACTGAATGTGAGAGAAAGACCTTATTGAGGGGATAAAAAAACAGAGCGCCCCTTGCAGGAAGTCCTCACTGCAAGGGGCGCCCTGTATGTGGCACTCGTTATTTTGCTGTCTTTTTTACTGCCTTGCCGGCCGTGGGTTTCCTTGCGGCGGCCTTCTTTTTTGCTGGTGTCTTTCGTGTTGCCGCTTTTTTTGCAGCCGTCTTTTTAGGTGCGGTTTTTGTACCGGCGGCCTTTGCTGTCGCCGCAGATTTTTTCGGTGTTGCCTTTTTCTTTGGCGCTGTCTTTACGCTACTGCCGCCTTTTTTGCCTGTTACTTTTTTTCCTATCTTATCTTCCAGTGTCTTTATCTTTTTTTCAAGTTTGAGAATTTGTCTTTTGTACTGCTTTTCCGTATCGGCCAATTTCTTTTTGAGCCCGGCCTCTATGGTCTTGCTTTTTTTTGTTACTTCCGAGGCCTTTTTTCTGAACCGCTCTGTGGATGTCCTCCACTGCGAAATGGCCTTTTGAAGGAGCCTTGATTCCTTTTCCATTATCGAAGCCTTTTTCTTCCAGCCCTGAGCTTCCCTTGCCCCTTCCTTAGCGGATTTTTTAAGCCTGTTTTCTAAAAGCTTCCACTCGTCAGAAACCTTCTGAGATAATTTCTCCCATGTCTTCATTACCGACCTCCTATTGTTTTTTTTATCCTGTTATGGGTAAAAAAACTATCTTACAGAACACTTATAACTATTCATGTGACTTCTGTCAATACATCAATTTGTATTAAAAATCAAATCTTCTTCGGCAATCAAGACTCGTGGTGCGTTGACGGAGATAAAAAAAACAATAAAAGATTTCTGAGATGTTATATACTGTTTTTATGATTTCCGGTG
>CAYYUX010000066.1:0-9427 GCA_964474975.1 uncultured Thermodesulfobacteriota bacterium | reverse complement strand
CCACACGCTCGTTCCATGAATCCGTAATATATATATAGTCATCCTTGTCAATGGCTATACCCGAGGGAAGTATCATCTCGCCCCTGCCGTTGCCATAGCCGCCAAAGGCCATAAGCACATTGCCCTCATTATCGAATATCTGCACATTATTAAAGGCCGCATCCACAACATAGACATGCCCTTCACTGTCAATGGCTACGCCCTTCGGCCTCGCGAACTCTCCTGGAGCATCGCCGAATTTCCCGTAGCTGTAGAGGAACCTGCCGACGCTGTCAAAGACCTGCACTCTGGCATTCATGGTGTCAACCACATATACGTTGCTATTTTCATCAACAGCTATATTGGAAGGAAAGTTAAAGCTCCCCTCTTCTTTACCCCTTTCGCCGATAGTCTTTAGATACTTCAAGGTCTTCAGGTCAAAGGACTGCACGTTATGCAGATGAGTATCAACAACGTAAAGCCTGCCGAGCTTGTTATCCACGGCCAGACCTGTCGGCTGTTTAAATGGAACCTTCGGGGCGAGATACTTCATGAGCCGCCCCTTACTGTCAAGAACGGAAACCTGGTCCGTACGCGTATCAGAGACGAATATCCTGCCCGTATCATCTGTAACCACACCTATGGGCTTGAAGAATATACGGGTTCCCGCAGTGCTGACTGAAGAGACTTTCTTCTTTTTAAGATCATAGATAAAGACGTCCGTATGGGCCGTATCAGTGATGAAAATCCTGCCATCCTTGTCTACGGTAATGCTATTGGGCTTTCTCATGGTAAAGGACGTATCGGAGCCGAGCACAACACTACTGACCACGGAAAAGCCCTTGAGGTCCGAGGCGCTGTGAAAAGACCGTACAAACTTGATGCGCGGCTTGTCAGGAGGTCCCGGCCATACAAGGTCCGGCTGCTTTGGAGGACCACAGCTGATAACGAGTAACGGAACGACAATAATTAAGAGGCATTTAAATATCTTGAGCATTATTCTCTTCTCCGATCAGACTATATATGATTTAAGTTGGTACCCATACCCTGATTTCAATCACAGAATCAATGCCGTCAATCATCACAGGCCAATCGGCCTGAACAGAGGCATTTCACATATCGCCATCGATATAGGGGCAGATTTTACTACGAGCCCCGTCTTTAGTCAAGCATAAGGAACGAAGGGGATAAAAAATAACGGCCGCGCCTGCCATCGCCCTTCCCTATCACCTGCAGAGACAGGCCGCGATGGCTAAAACACGCTACCTCCACCGCTCTTTTTCCAGTGATCGTCCCTTCAATATCATGTGGCATCTCAGACAATTAGCTCGGGGCCAAAAGCCAAAGGCCACCTTTCCGTGACACCTGCCGCACCACTTTCCCTTCCATATTTCATTCATGGTAATGGGGTTGGCGCCTGCCTCGGCAAGAAATATCTTCGGATGGCAATTACTGCATTTCAGCCAGTATGTGTGTATGGAGTGGGGGAAGATGACATTGGCCATGAGAGGGACCTTTGCCTCTATGAAGACATTAAGGTCAAGGGGCGGTTTTTCCTTTGCCTTGTCCCTCGGGTCGAGTGTGCCGCGCGGGTTTATGAACCCAGCCATTACAGAGGCCGTCCAGTTTACGCGGCCCTCTGTGTCCTTTGGGAGGTCTCTCAGGGCCGGGAGATCCGTGGACAATGGATGTATCGAGGCCCGCTGAACCACGCTCCGGAAGAACTGGTCGTAATAATCCGTCACGTGCTTGCCGGCCTTCTCCTGCTCTGCCTTTTTCGTACCCGCATTAAGATCAAGAAGATACTCTGCTTTTTTACCGCACCCGGTAAGGAGCAGAGTAGCTACAGCGGCAAGGATAAAAAATCTAAAAATATTGTCTTTCACAATCCCCTTTTCAATCGCAGACTCTGCGCCTCTCACTGCCTTTACCCGCCCTCGGCGGCAAGGCCTGCGCGGACAGGAAGGAAAACATCGCGGATATGAACGCTAATACTCTATATATTTTGCTATCACGATAAATTACTATAAAAAACCTTTTTGTCAAGACATCGACATACCTGAAACCCCTCACCCTTGAGAAGAGCTCCAGAGAGATTTAAGAGAAAAACCGCCCTTCCCTAAAGGCTACGCATGCCCCATGCTGACCTTCTGATGCTTCTTTCAGGAAAAATAAAGACCGGGCATAAATGAGCCGACCCGATATCAAAGAAGAGGCAAGGGACCTATTTCCCGTGACATGTCCTGCATACGCCTGAAGAAAAGTTCCCACCGATACGCCTCAGAAAAAGCCCGTCCATATCATTCCAGTCTATAAAACGGCCTGCCGTCTCTGACCAGCTCTTGTTGTTGAAATGAGGGTCATGGCAACTTGAACACTCTATCCGTCCGTCTCTCAGGAGGTCGCCGATGGTGGCAGTATCGGAGATAAACCCCTTAATAGACCAGAGGTTATTCAACCTGAAACTATTCGTCATATACAGGCCTGCGCTCAGGTTTATCTGGCTGATTACAGTATTTTTATTCCTGAGAGAGGCGTATTTGCCGCCCCTGAAGAGTACGTTTACGGGGTGGTCGTTAGTGAGAAGGGGGCCGAGCATTAGCCTTGTGCTCACAAGAGAGGGGTCGGCCTTGCTCTCGTTTAGGATAAAGCCCCACTTTCCGGGGACATATTTACGCATTTCCCTTTTCTTGCCCGGTGAGTTTGCAATATTATCAAAGGCCGTGGAGCCGTCATGACAACTCAGGCAGGCAAGGGACGGAGAGCCCAAGCCCTCGGCATTAAGCCCTGCGATGGAAGGCTTGCCCTTTCCCATACTCGTACCATAGGCCGTAAAGCTCGGGGTCACTGCTTGTCTGCCGGACCAAATGGGACCAGCCTTATCAGCGGGGCTATGAGGCGTATGGCAAAAAACGCATATATCAAAGGTGGTCTCAGTGCGCGTCCGTCCCCCGTATTTGCCGAGATTATGTCTTGAAAAACCGATTCCATTCGCCGCGGACCCCACATCGTAGTCGCCCTCATAGGCGCCGCCGAAACCAATGCCCGCCGGGGCTACAATAAGCATTACCGCTATAAGGGAGGCGAAAAAAAATCTCATACCATATACCTTTACCATGCCCGTCATCTCAACGAGGGGCTGAAACCACATATACTCATAAACCTGCCCGGGGCGCAATCCGCCTTGCAGGCAAAGTGCCACTTTTGACATTTTATCATGGAAAATTGCAGGGCGCAAGGCTTTGTTAAGCGGGATGACCGCCTGATACAGGACCATGAATGGCGTCCCTGCCGAGGGGTTTCGCCGCGACAGGAAAAGGCCTGCAAGGCGCACCCTTGACGCTCCCTGCCGTGGCTGATATACTTTCTCGAACCATAAAAAGGAGGATTCCATGGGACTTTGTTCCAATTTTGACGCGGCAAGGGTATTAAAAAAAGCGCTTGCCCACGGCGGCGAGTTTGCCGACATTTTCGTGGAAGAGGCGGTAAAGACCTCAATAACCTGTGAAGACGGAAAGATTGAAAAAATACTTGCAGGCTCTGAGCGAGGGTGTGGAATAAGGGTCATAGCAGGTCTCAAGACCTTCTACGCCTACACCAACGAGATTACGAACCACTCGCTCATGGAGCTTGCCGCCTCCGTCTCCATGGGAGTAGCCTCAGGCGAGCCACCGGAAGATATCAAGACCTTTACAAGACAGAAGGCCCCGGGTTTTGCTATAAAAAAGAGACCGGCCGAGGCGGAACTTGCCGAGAAGACAGGGCTAGTAAAGAGGGCCGAGAGGGCGGCGCGGGGCTTTGACAAGCGCATAGTGCAGGTAAAGGCCCTTTATGGAGATGTTGCGCGAAGACTTGCCATGATAAATTCCCTCGGCGAATGGGTAGAGGAAGAAAAGACGGGCCTTGTATTTTTTACCTCTGCCATCGCTAAAGACGGAGATGTCCTGCAGACAGGATACGAGCCCCTTGGCGGGGCCGAGGGCCTTGAGGCCTTTGCGCGGACCTCTCCCGAAGAGGTCGGCATCGCCGCGGCCGGAAGGGCCGTGCAGATGCTCGGCGCCGCAAAGGCCCCGGGCGGGAGCATGGCCGTAATCTTATCGAGCGAGGCCGGGGGTACGATGATACACGAGGCTGTGGGCCACGGCCTTGAGGCGGACCTTGCACTTGGCGGGCTATCGGTCTACTCAGGAAGGATGGGCGAGGAAGTGGCCTCTCCTTTAATAACAGTCATTGACGACGGCACCATACCCTATAAGAGGGGCAGTGCTTTCTTTGATGAAGAAGGCACGCCTACGGAAAAGACCATCCTTATAGAGAAGGGTGTTTTGAAAAGCTACATGTATGACAGGCTGAGCGCCATGAAGGACAATGCCGTCTCCACGGGCAACGGAAGACGGCAGTCCTACCGCTTTAAACCCATTCCGAGGATGACAAACACAATGATAGCCCCGGGCCAGACACCTCCGGAGGAGATAATTCACTCCCTTGACAAGGGGCTTTTCGTAAAAAAGATGGGTGGGGGGCAGGTAAACACTGTAAACGGCGACTTTGTCTTCGAGGTGACAGAGGGATACCTCATAGAAAAAGGTCAGATTGGCGCGCCAGTCAGGGGCGCCACCCTTACGGGCAACGGCCCTGATATACTCAAGAAGATAGACATGGTAGGCACGGACCTTGGTTTCGGCATAGGGACCTGCGGAAAAGACTCGCAGGGTGTGCCGGTGGCAGATGCCCAGCCGACATTGAGGATACCGGAGATTACCGTTGGCGGCGGCGGCTGAGACAGTGCCGTGGCGAGATGTCTTTCATAAAGGCCACAGGATTGCCGCCAGTTGTATTTTTTGTGCTGTTGCCTTCTTTTCATAGCCATCGAAGGGCGCGGGAAGTTAGTTCCATAACATCGGGGCTAAACTCCCGTTGTTTTTTGTCTTACTTTCTTTTTTTCATAGGCTTCGAGAGGCGCGGAAAGTTGATTCAAGGGCATCGGTATTAAACCCCGATTGGTTTTCTTTGTCTTGCTTTCTTTTTTCCAAAAGAAAGCAAGGGATTTCGGCGTTATTATTATCTTGACAATTCCTTGGCGCATGTGTTAGCAATACCGGTGATTAACCAGTATATTTTATCGTTTATTTTATCAATACGAGGGGAGTATCCGCTCCCCTTTGCTATCGGGAGAAAAGGGTAATGTTATCGCTGGACATCACCATCCTATATCAGATTATCGGTTTCTTCGTTCTACTCTTCATCCTCAACAGACTACTTTTCAAACCCCTTATAAAGGTCATGGAAGAGAGGGACCGCCTGACCACGGGGACCTTGAAGGCCGCGGAAGACATAGAAAAAGAGATTTCCGAGGGACGCGTAATATACGAGAAAAAACTCCTTGAGGCGCGGGTAAAGGGCGGCGAGGTACGCTCCAGGCTAAAAGGAGAGGCCCTTACGGAAGAGAAAAAACTCCTTGAGGCCGCAGGCGAGGAGGTCTCGGCAGAATTATCCCTCATGCGTGATAAAATCGCCATTGAGAAAGACTCGGCCATCAAAAAGCTTAACGCAGAGACAAAGTCCATCTCAAGGGAGATAGCCGGCAGACTGATTGAGAGGAAACTGGCCATTGCCCTTATAGCCGGTTTTTTAGCATCACTTCCCTTCATATCAAGGGCCGCCGAGCATGCCGAAGAGGGCGGTCACGGCCTCGGCCTATGGAAAGTAATCAACTTTATCATCCTTGTCGTAGCCATTTACTTTGTCTGGAAGAAGGTAATCGCCGTAGCCCTTGACAAGAGGCAGGCCGATATAAAGCATGCCATCAGCGAGGCAAAACGCACAAAGGCAGAGGCTGAGAAAGCGGCGGCTGAATACAAAGAGCTTGTTAATTCCCTGGAATCGAGGCTCTCATCCATAGCAGAAGAGCTGAGGCTTGAGGGCGAGGCGGAAAAAAAGCATATTATCAGCGAGGCCGAAAAAGCGGGAGTAAAGCTCAAGGAGCAGGCCAAACTCACGGCTGAGCAGGAGATAAAGAAAGCGCGCATTGAGATACGCGGCGAGGTTGCCGAGCTTGCCGTCGAGATGGCACGGGAGATACTCAGAAGAGAGCTACGGCCTGAGGATCAGCAGAGGCTTATAAAAGATTATATCTCCAACCTTAGGCTTAATTAAATATCAGCCGGCATCGGCGGGCAGATATTTATGATAATACCTCTAAAGGGTGTATCGGGACGATAGCACGCAGGCGCTGGGCGATTTTGAAGATAGAAGCTACGCATCTCATAAACACGAAAATAAAAGGGGCCCAAGGGGCTTAATAATATGAAAAACACAGGGGTAGCGAAAAAACTGGCAAAGGCCCTCATGGATGTAGGCATACCCGGGGGAGAGGCCGAGAGGTTCGGCGGGGACCTTAAAAATATCGCCGCTGTATTTCGTGCCAACACCCAGCTTGCAGGCACCCTCCTTAACCCCATGTACGGGCTTGAAGAGAGGATTGACCTTATGAATAAGGTCTCGGCCGCCCTTGAGGTCAGCCCTGCCGTTGAAAAATTCATGGCCATCCTTATAGAGACGAGAAATATCCGCCTTCTGGAAGAGATAGAAAGGGCCTACGCCAGACTTGGTGACGAGCTTGCAGGAAGGCTCAGAGCCACCATTGAGGCCCCCGAAGAGCTATCTACGGCGGTTTTATCAGATATACAGTCAAGACTAAGTGAGATTACGGGTAAAGATGTAGTCTTGGGCTCTGCCACAGACCCTTCCCTGATAGGAGGTCTTGTGATAAAAATGGGCAACACTGTCATAGACGGCAGTATACGCACCCAATTAGAACAACTCAAAACAAGAATGATAGGGGCCTGATTAAAGCACAACGGCCATTAGTCTACAGCTTCCCTGTCTTGCTTACTTTTTTTGATTTAGCTTAGCGGGGCGTTTGGGAGATAAGTTCTACAGCAATAAAGTTAATTCCCGATTGGTTTTCTTTGCCTTACTTTCTTTTTTCCAAAAGAAAGTAAGGGCGGTTTATAACGGCAAATTCTTCAAGGGGTGGGAAAATTATGATAAAGGCAGAAGAGATAAGCAACCTTATCAGAACCCGCATAGAGGGTTTTGAGAAAGATGTAGACATTCAGGAGGTTGGCACTGTCATCTCCGTAGGTGACGGCGTTGCGAGGGTCTACGGACTTGAGAAGGCCATGGCCGGAGAGCTTGTAGAGTTTTCCGCCGGTCTATACGGCATGATATTGAACCTTGAAGAGGACAACGTCGGCGTAACAGTCCTTGGCGAGGACTTTGGCATTAAAGAAGGCGATACAGTCAAGCGTACGGGCAGGATTGTGGAGATACCCGTTGGCGAGGCCCTCATGGGCCGGGTAGTAGACGCCCTTGGCAACCCCATTGACGACAAGGGTCCCATTGAGTCGAATCTTAAAAAAAGGATAGAGATAAAGGCCCCCGGCATTGTAGCGAGAAAATCCGTTAAAGAGCCGCTCCAGACCGGTATCAAGGCCATTGATGCAATGATACCCATTGGTCGAGGCCAGCGCGAGCTCATCATCGGTGACCGCCAGACAGGCAAGACGGCCATTGCCATAGACACCATTATCAACCAGAAGGGCCTTAATGTATTCTGCATATACGTCGCCATCGGGCAGAAGCAGTCCACTGTGGCGCAGATAGTTAAAAAACTCACTGAACACGGGGCCATGGAGTACACCGTAATTGTAGCCGCGACGGCCTCAACTCCCGCGCCACTTCAGTTCATCTCGCCATACTCGGGATGTACCATAGGCGAGTATTTCAGAGACAAAGGCCAGCACGCCCTCATCATATACGACGACTTATCGAAGCACGCCGTTGCGTACCGCCAGTTGTCACTGCTTCTCAGGAGGCCTCCGGGCCGCGAGGCCTTTCCCGGAGACGTCTTTTATCTCCACTCAAGGCTCCTTGAGAGAGCGGCCAAGCTCAGCGACGCCCTTGGCGGCGGCTCCCTTACGGCCCTGCCTATTATTGAGACGCAGGCAGGCGACGTATCGGCCTACATTCCAACAAACGTCATCTCCATTACGGACGGGCAGATATATCTTGAGTCCGACCTTTTTTACTCAGGCATCAGACCGGCCATTAACGTCGGCCTCTCTGTCTCCCGTGTCGGCGGCAGCGCCCAGGTAAAGGGTATGAAGCAGGTTGCGGGAACCATGAGGCTTGAGCTTGCCCAGTACAGGGAGCTTGCGGCATTCGCGCAGTTCGGCTCGGACCTTGACCCTGCCACTCAGCGTCAGCTTGCCCGAGGCGAGCGTCTTGTTGAGATACTTAAGCAGAACCAGTACACACCGCTCTCCGTGGAGAGGCAGATAATCGTAATCTTCGCCGCCACAAACGGATATGTCGACGATTACCCGCCGGAAGACCTCGTACGGTACGAGCAGGAGCTATACACCTTCTTTGAGACAAGGCGTCCCGAGGTTTTAAAGGCCATTGCCGAGAAAAAAGTCCTTGATGACGACCTGAAGGCAAAGGTGCAGTCTGCCCTCACAGAACTCAAAGACCTCTTTGTCCCAAGTGATAAAAAATAAAGACCCAGGCAAGAGACTTAAAGAACGAATTCCATTTAATAGGTCAGAGCCTCTTACAAAATCAATTCAAGGAGTTTAATATCAACTCATGCCCGGCTTAAAAGACATACAGCGCCGCATTAAGAGCGTCAAGAACACTCAGCAGATTACCAAGGCCATGAAGATGGTCTCTGCCGCAAAGCTCCGGCGCGCCCAGGAGAACATCGAGTCAGCGCGGCCCTATGCCGAGAAGATGGCCGAACTTGTCACCTCGCTGGCCTCCATGAGCAGTCCCGAGAGCCATCCTCTCCTTGCCGGTAAGGGGGGGCCAAGAGCTGGCCTTGTCCTCATCACCTCTGATCGCGGGCTCTGCGGGGGCTTTAACACATACCTTATAAGAAAAGCCCAGGACTTCATTGACGCGCGGAGTCCCGGTGACGTTAGCCTGAGCATCACGGGAAAACGTGCAGTGGACCACTTCAAAAAACGGGATGTAAAGACCCTTGAGACAAGACTTGCCACATCAGGCACACCGTCCTACGAGTCGGCGCGCGAGACTGCCCTTAAGCTCATCGGCCTCTTTTTAGCCGAGGAGCTCGACGAGGTGCATATTATTTACAGTCAATTCGAGTCCGCCCTTACACAGACGCCTGTTGTTCAGCGACTCCTGCCCCTTGCCCCTCAAGACACGCAGGAGACAGAAGAAGACGGCAGTAACGAGAATGGAGGCACCGTAGAGGTTATTTACGAGCCTTCCGTTGACAAGGTCCTCGCTAATCTTCTACCTAAATATATTGAAGTCCAGCTATACAGGGCCCTACTTGAGTCTTCCGCCTCCGAGCATGGGGCAAGGATGACGGCCATGGATTCGGCATCAAGAAACGCCTCGGATATGATAGGCTCTC
>CAYYUX010000065.1:0-9477 GCA_964474975.1 uncultured Thermodesulfobacteriota bacterium | reverse complement strand
ATAATTAGAGTGCCTTCTTTTTTCCAAAAGAAGGCACTCTAAGGGACAAAAGATTTCCGCTTTCTTTTGGAAAAAAGAAAGCTTGGCAAAGAAAATCATTATGGGGCGTGGTGTCTCGGCATAGAACCTGTACCATGCGCCCCGGTTTACAATCACACAAAAGCCCTCTCTGCCTTATAGTGCAGAGAGGGCTTTTGGCCTTGCGAAAAAAATCTGCGCTATGATTTTTTGAAGAGGGCCTTTATGCCGGCCTTGAAGGGCTTTGTTACCACGCCTTTTTCCGTGATTATGCCTGTAATTAGCCTTGCCGGCGTTACGTCGAAGACGGGATTTCTTACATTGATACCCGTGGGAGCAAGACGTTTGCCGGCCATGTGCGTAATCTCTTTTGTGTTGCGCTCTTCAATGGGAATATCCTTGCCGCTTTTCATATCCATGTCTATGGTAGAGAGAGGCGCGGCCACATAAAAGGGAATTTTATGAGCCTTAGCAAGTACGGCCACGGTGTAGGTTCCTATTTTGTTGGCAGTGTCACCGTTAGAGGCTATCCTGTCAGCGCCTACAACTACGGCGTCTATAAGGCCCTGTTGCATCATATGCCCCGCCATGTTGTCGGCTATAAGCGTTACGTCGATGCCGTCTTTTTTTAGCTCCCATGCCGTAAGGCGCGCACCCTGCAGAAACGGTCTCGTCTCATCGGCGAATACTTTTATGTTTTTGCCCTTTTCCACGGCCCCGCGTATTACGCCGAGTGCCGTTCCGTAACCTGCCGTGGCAAGGGCTCCGGCATTGCAGTGCGTGAGGACAGTTGAGTTCTTTTTTAATAGACGCGCGCCGTTTGCGCCTATCTTTTTATTGATGCGGATGTCCTCATCGTGCATCTTTTTTGCCTCGGTTATGAGGATTTTTTTTATCTCTTCCGCGGACTTACCCCTGTTGGCCTCAAATAGGGCATCCATTCTGCGGGCCGCCCATCCAAGGTTAACCGCCGTAGGCCGCGCGCCTGCTATGTGACGGACTATCTTCTTGAAATCCCTGCTGAAGGCCTTTATCTCCGCCGTGTTTATCTTTGAGGCCCCAAGGGCTATGCCCATGGCTCCGGCTACACCTATGGCTGGCGCGCCTCTTACGACCATATCTTTTATGGCACCGGCTACTTCCTTGTAGCCCCGGTATGTCCTGTAAACCTCGCGGGACGGCAGTACCCGCTGGTCTATCATACGCACACCTTTATCCATCCACTCGATTGTCTTGAACATATTTGTACGTCACTCCTTTCAGGTATTTTTAATAATTTTTTCTCTCGCTCTGCATTGCGCTGTTGCCTGCGGGCTGAATCCGTACCAATTGCCCCGCCTCTATCCCGGAGCTTTGCTCGGGGACGATTATGTAGATATCCGCCTTGACCATGGAGGTTATCATGCCGGAGCCCTGACCCACAAGAGGGGTAGCGAGAAATTCACCGTCTTTTTCGCTCAGCATGCCGCGAAGAAAGTTCACCCTCCCGGGTTTTTTTCTTATTGTTTTTGTAAGACGGGCGCTAAAGGTGTTTTTGAATATATCGCTTCTCCCCGACATCTTCAGGAGGGCGGGACGAACGAATTGCTCAAAGGCCACCATGGATGATACGGGGTTTCCCGGAAGGCCGAAGGCAGGTTTGTTGCCGATGATTCCGAAGGCAAGGGGTTTACCGGGCTTCATGGCGACTTTCCAGAACTTCATCTCCGAGCCGAGGTTTCCAAGGACCTCTTTTACAAGGTCGTAATCCCCTACGGAGACTCCGCCAGAGGAAATAATGCAGTCGTAGTTCGAGGCCTCAGTGAATTTTTCAGTAAGGACGGCCCGCTCGTCACGGGCGATGCCGAGGTTTACGCACTCTGCGCCCGTCTCTCTCGCAAGACTTGTGAGGGCGTATCCGTTGCTGTTGGTAATCTTGCCCGGAGCGGGCTCTGTTGCGATGTCTACAAGTTCATCGCCTGTTGAGACTACGGCAACGCGCGGCCTCCTATATACCTTTATCTCTGCCCTGCCTATTGTGGCAAGCATTAGAATCTCGGCGGGACGAATGAGAACGCCGGCCTTTATAACCATATCCCCGGAGGCAAAGTCTTCTCCTGCTTTTCTTATATTGGAGCCGCATTTTGCAGGGGCGAGTATTTCTACTGTATTATCAGCGCCCTGCCTCGTCCTCTCTACCATGACAACGGCATCGGCGCCCTTCGGAGTAGGCGCGCCGGTCATTATCCTTACGGCCTCGCCCGGCCCGACTGCACCCTTTGGTACACTTCCGGCGGGCAGGTCGTAGAGGACTTTAAGGACTGCGGGAGACTCCTCGGAGGCCCTTGACACATCGGCTGAGTGCAGGGCGTATCCGTCCATGGCGGAGTTATCCCATGGCGGGTTGCCGCGCCCTGCTATTACGTCTTCGGCCACGACCCGGCCTGCTGAATCGGATATGTCCACAGTCTCTACACCGAGGGGCGTAATCTCGGCGAGTATTAGAGAGAGTGCCTCGTTTACCTTTAGCATGAGTTTTCCTTTTTTTCTGTATTTTCTGCAGGGCGGGGAGAGAACAAGTTGTCAACCCCTCAGGCTCTAAACCGAGAAGTAGGGTTTTCGCGCAGAGGGCGGCTTACAAGGGATAAGACAGGTTAAGCAAGGTCGCTCTCCCGGCGCGGCGCAAAGGCCATCTTTTTTCTATGGTGATGTTTTCTCTTTCCCGCCCTTACAGGTATTATTATGAGTTTTCCCGGGCGGATGTAGCGAGGGTTGGAGAGGTCGTTAAGATAGAGGATGAGACTTATCCTCGTCCTGTATTTTCTCGCTATGGCCCAGAGCGTATCGCCGCGCTTTACGCGGTGTTTGTAAAATCTGAGCCTGTCCCGCGGGGCTATCTTACTGAAGTTTTCCTTGAAGACTTCCACTCTGTCAGGTGGAAGTTTTATCTGATAAGCAGAGTAATCCGGGGGTGTGAACCAGCGTATGAGTTCGGGGTTCAGGCGTTTTAATTCTTTAACGCTCATATCCGCGGCATTGGCAATGACCTTTATGTCAGTGGCCTGGGGAATGTCTACTTTTTCGTAGACCACTTCCTTGTCGTATATAAGGTCTTTGAAACCGTAGCGCTCAGGGTCTCTGGCTATGAGGACGGCGGCCATGTATTTGGGCACGTATTGGCGTGTCTCTCTTTTAAGGGGATGCCTGTGGCGCGCGAGTTTCCAGAAGTCATCGGTCTTGTATCTTTTTATGGCCCGCGCTATCCTGCCTTCGCCTGCGTTGTAGCCCGCCATGGCAAGCTGCCATGAGCCGAAGCGGCCATAGAGTTGCTTCATATATTTTGATGCGGCTATAGTGGCCTTTTCCGGGTCCATTCTCTCGTCAATCCACCAGTCGACGCGCAGGCCGTAGCGCCTGCCCGTGGCACGTATAAACTGCCACATGCCCACTGCGGAGCGGCCGGATCTTGCCCTCGGGTTAAGGCCGCTCTCAATGAGGGCGACATAAAAGAGGTCTTCAGGGACTCCTTCTTTCCTCAGGATATCTTTTATAATAGCACTGTAACCGCCCATCCTTGTCAGCCACTTCTTGAAGTAGGGCCGTCCGCTCGTCTGAAAATATCTTATGAATGATTCCACGCTGTTATTAACAACAATGGGAATTTCCGGCAAGGGGGCCTCTTCGGGGCTTCCGCCGTTGCCGCCAAGGTAGGGGTTGTCAGTGAGAACCTCATTGGCTACCGGGGGCATGAGTTCGCGGGCATGCCTGACCGATATTGGACCGGGACATAGCTCTGATACGGGGCCGTAGTGATCCCGCGGGCAACTGTCTGTCAGCCCGGCCATGGCCATGGAGACCATACCGAGACACAGTGTCATTGAGATGAGAATCCCAACGCGTATTTTCCCCATAAACCGTCCTCTGCGTATGGTCTTAATGTGGTTTCGAATGCGCGTGCCTTACGGGTTTTAACTGCTCGAACTTTTGTCTTATATCTGCGGCCGTGTCCTTTGCCATTGTCTCAATGGATTTTCCTGCGGTGGTAAACTTGCGGGTTTGCTCCATGAAGGACTGGTTCTGTTTTATCCAGCGTTTTGTTACGCTTCTTCCGTATGCCTTCAGCGATACGTTAAAGAGGTCGAGCCTCAGCGCGCGTTTGACTATCTGGGGGATGGAGTAGAACTTGCGCGCGGCCTGTACTGTCTCGGATTGAAGCTCATAGTAGCTCATGTTCTTGGGTGTGAAGACTATGTGGTGCGCGTCATAGAGGCTCCAGTCCTTGGATACTATGCGTCCTGCGTCATCGAGGTCTTTGTAACAGCCCGTGCCGGGTAGCGGCGTAAGGATAAGGAACTGAACTGTCTCAAGGTCGTTCTTTTTGGCAAAGCGCACGGTGTCGTGAATGGTGCTTACGTCATCGTAATCCGAGCCGAAGACGAACATGCCGTGAATGCGTATGCCGTTGGAGTGCAATTTGTTTATGCACCACTCAATGTCCTCTACGGTCTGGTTTTTGTTGTATACCTCAAGGGTCTTGGGGTTGACGGATTCGAAGCCTATGTAGACGGTGTGACAGCCCGCCCTTTTCATGAGGTCCATGAGCTCAGGGTCCTTGGCCACGTCTACGCGTACCTGCGCCGTCCAGTTGGGCGTAAGGTCCGCCTCTATCATGGCCTTTAGCAGGGCCTTTGTTCTCTTTTTGTTGGCAACGAAGTTGTCGTCATAAAAGAAGACCCATTTGCCGCCGCCCTCTTTGTTTCTGCGAAGTTCCTCAAGGACGAGTTCTGTCTTTCTGAAACGGTATTTTCGTCCGAACATGGCCGTAACGGAGCAGAAGTTGCAGTCGTATGGACAGCCCCTTGATGTCATAATCGGGGTTATGCAGACTTTTTTGTAGGGGTCTTTTTCAAAACCATGCACAAGGGTAAAGTCGGGTACAGGTATGGTGTTGACGTCCTTGCAGAAGGGCACGGTTTTGTTCTTGAAGATAGTGCCGTCAGGTTTTTTGAAGACAATGCCCGGTATGGCCTCGAAGCCCTTGCCCGTCTCCAGGGCCTTTATAAAGTCCATGATAATGTCATCGACCTCACCGCGAAGTACGTAGTCGCAGTACTCAAGGGCCTCTTCGGGCAGAAAGGTAACGTGAGGTCCGCCCATGAAAACGGGTATGCCGGCTTCCTTGACGATTCGGGCTATTTCGTAGGTGCGCGCAGACGTGGATGTTAATGAAGACAGGCCTACAAGGTCCGCGCTGAGGATATCCTCAAGGTCAATTTCTTCGATTACCTCGACATAGGTCTTTACATCATAACCATGGGCCTTAAGGGTTGTGCCGAGAAGCACGGTGCCGAGCCTCGGCAGAGGCATCCTCGCGAATACATGAAGGTCCGGCGGTTTTGGTTCTACAAAGATAATTTTTTTCATATTCTCTCTTTATTTTATGGCCAAACCATAAGTAGGGGTTTGACGGTGTATGTAAGTGGATACAGATGGTTATTGTAAAATGTCGCTATCTATTATAAACGCCCTATGTAAGGGCGCACCGTATTCTTGGTCACAGGAAGTTTTTTATGTTATCCGCTTTTTTTACATTGCCGCCATAATACAGGACCTCTAAAATGTCTTGCCCCGGAAAGCAACAGCTCTTTTATCCACCCCCATTATTGTCCCTGCCTCTTAAGCAACAGCTTTTTATCCGGCACGGCCCTGTCACGGCCCCGGAAAGCAAGAGCCCTTTTATCGGCCCCTTATGTTTTATAATGATGCTTTTCAGGGCTACGACAGACCTTTTGCAGTTTAGATAGATACTATATGCTTAAGGGGCCTCTGTCAAGATAAAAGCCCTGAGAGGCAGTCCTTCATGATGGGTTCTCATGAGCTTCCGACGTGGCTGTTTTTTTTATACTCAGGGCCTTTAAGAGAAAATCCGCTGTTTTTCCGCCTGAAGTCCCTGCCGCGGCCTCGGGCGTTCCGGAGCATAGGATGCGCCCGCCATCGGGGCCGCCGCCGGGACCCATGTCTATGATATGGTCCGCTGTCTTTATGACCTCCATATTGTGCTCTATGACAAGGACGGTGTTGCCCGAGTCCACAAGGCGGCCGAGGAGGCTCAGGAGTTTTTTGATGTCATCGGTGTGAAGGCCTCTTGTGGGTTCGTCGAGGATAAAGAGCCTCTCCCCGGAGTTTCCCTTGAGGAGTTCTCGCGCAACCTTTATCCTCTGCGCCTCGCCGCCTGAGAGCCTCGGTGCGGGTTGTCCGAGACGCAGGTATCCGAGTCCAACCTCGGCCATCATGGCGAACCTTCTCCTGAGGTCGGCGTTTTGCCTGAAGAGACGTGAGGCCTCGTCAAAGCTCATCTTAAGGACATCGCTGATGTTTTTGCCACGGTATTTTATTGATAGAGTCCTGCGATTGAAGCGTCGACCTTCACAGGCCGGGCATTTTATATATACATCGGGAAGAAAATACATGTCCAGCTTTCGGGCGCCTTCACCTCCGCATTTTTCGCATCTGCCTCCGGGGACGTTGAAGGAGAAGGCTCCCGGCGTAAGGCCCGCAGAGCGCGCAGAGGGCTGTGATGCAAAGGCCTTTCGTATAGAGTCAAAGGCGCCGATGTATGTAACGGGCATGCTCCTGTGGCTGCGTCCTATGGGAGACTGGCTAATAAGCGTCAGACCCCGTATGTCTCCTGTCCCGTGTAATGCCCTAAAAGGCAGAGGCGCATCGCTCTTAATGTTAAAACGGCGTGCAAGGGCCCTGTAGAGGGTCTCTATAATGAGGGTGCTTTTGCCTGAGCCCGAGACGCCGGTTACGCATGTAAAGGTCTTCAGGGGTATGCGGACATTTACTCCCTTAAGGTTATTGCCGCTTGCGCCTTCGAGAGATATGCTCCTGCCGTTTCCCTTGCGTCTCCAGCGTGGAACGGGTATGGATATCCTGCCCGTCATATACTTTGATGTAAGGGTTTGGGCGTTTTTAAGAAAATCAACGGTATCTCCCGTGAAGACGAGTCTGCCGCCAGATGCCCCTGCGCCGGGGCCGAGTTCTACTATGTAATCGGAGTTTCTGATGATATCGTGATCATGCTCTACTACTACGATGGTATTGCCCCTTGAGCGGAGTTTTTCCATTTGTCCCTTAATGGCCTCAATATCAACGGGGTGAAGCCCCACGGATGGCTCGTCGAGGACGTATAATACGCCTGTAAGCGTTGATGCCAGCTGAGTGGCAAGGGTTACACGCTGTATTTCGCCTCCGGAGAGGGTCTTTGTGGCCCGTGAGAGGGATATGTAGCCGAGTCCGGTCTGAAAGAGAAAATCCAGCTTGCAGATTATCTGCCTTATGGCCTCGCCTGATATTTTTTTCTCCATGGGGCCGAGCTTTAAGGAATGGAAAAATACCCGCGCATCGGAGATGGTCATGGCGTTTATCTCGGCGATGTTCCTGCCGCCTATTGTGAGGTTCAGGGCGCTCTCGCCGAGGCGTATGCCTTTGCAGAGCGAGCAGGTGGAGAATGATTTGTATCTTGAGGTAAAGACTTTTATATGGAGCTTGTATTGTTTTTTCTCAAGCCCTGCGAAGAATTCATCGATGCCGTGAAAATTGGGAGAGCCATTGCGGATGAGGGCGTGGGTGCGTTCCGTAAGGTCTTCATAGGGCGCGTCAAGGTCAATGCCCTCCGCCGGTGCCGCGGCCTCAAGCTCTTCGTAGAGCCATTTATATGAGGGTTTTGTCCATGGGGCGATGGCGCCCTGCCTCAGGGACAGGGCCTTGTCGGGTATTATCTTCCCCTCGTCGTAGAGGAGGACATTGCCGAAACCCCTGCATTCGGGGCAGGCCCCCACGGGGTGGTTGAAGGAGAGGGCAAGGGGCGTGGGACGCGGCGTCTCAAGGCCGCATTCGCGGCATAAGGGCCTTCGCCTGAAGCGTTCCGTGTCTTCGCCTTCCACTGCTACCCAGGCCGCTTCTCCGCCCTCCCTGTAGGCGTTCTCCAGCGATTCGGTGAGCCGGTCTCTCGCGGTTTTTTTTAATACCACCCTGTCCATTACCACATCAAGGTTTTTCATGCCTTGAAGGCCGGCCTGCTTTTCGTTGAGGTCGTATGTTTTGCCCTTCACGCGTACCCGGGAAAACCCTCTTGCCATCAGTCCATCTATTACCTCATGCACGTCTTTTTTATCTGACTTGTTATTTAATGAAGTGACAAAACCAATTGCCGCGCGTCTGCCTGGGAAGCGGCTCATAAGCTCTCCGGCTATCTCGGCGGGCTCATCGGGGCGTATTTCTATCTTGCATTTCGGACAGTACAGCTTGCCGATACGTGAGAATATGAGCCGTATGTAATCGTTAACTTCCGATGCCGTACCCACTGTGGAGCGGCTTGTCCGTACGGGGTTTTTCTGCTCAACGGCTATGGCGGGGCGGATGTTGCGGATGGCGTCCATATCGGGGCGTTCCATCTTGTCAAGAAACAAGCGCGTGTATGTAGAGAGGGACTCCATGAAGCGCCACCGGCCCTCGGCAAAGAGGGTATCAAAGGCGAGACTTGATTTTCCCGAGCCGCTTGGACCGACTATGGCCGTAATCCTGTCATGGGGTATGGCGACGGATATGTCCTTGAGGTTATTCTGCCGCAGGCCCTCGACGATGAGGTCCTCGCGCTGAGGGCTCTCTTCAGGGCCGGATAGCGGTTTATGGATTACAGACATGATATCCTTTATAATAGAGTATATTAAACCTCTTATTATATAGCCGGGGTATTTATTTTACCAGTATTTAAAGACAGGGATAGAAAGGGTGGTAAGGGTGTGGCAGTTTGGCGGGTTGGCCCCTTACTGAGCTATTTCCATATCAGAGGAGTCGCAGGGCTCTATGCCAAGCTCCCTTAAGAGGACAAGGGCGGTACGGCTCTTTGTGCTAAGCCAGCGCTCATAGAGGCCGAGGACATCTTTTGATGTGCCAAGGGAAGTCCTCTCGCTTACCTCGGCGAGGATATTGACATAGCAGGTGAACCTTCCGGAGAGGTCAAGAAAAATGCCTTTGAAGGCGGCTGTTTTTCCCTTTGTCTCGTATATAGAGGCAAGCCTTCCGTAGGATAGGGAGCCCATTCTTATGTAATAGGACAGACCAGCTACCTTACGTTTAATGCTCCCGGGAAAGAAGCCTGAGATGAAGAGTGAGATATCGCCGAGCTCACGGAGGAGACGACGAGAGGTTATATCGTCGTACTGCAGAGCCTCTAAATACTGCAAGGCAAGGGGGCCTGAGCCGAGCCGCTTTGCATCCATGAAATATCTCAGGAGATTGGATAGATAAAACCCTACCTCTTCAGGCGTATCCAGGCGCTGGTTTTTCATGGCCCCTTCCACGAGTCCTTTGAAGTACTCTATGGGAGTTTCTTGTATAATCATGTCCCTCCCCCCCTTGTTTATATTATCGGAGTATATGGAATATTATTAAATAAGCCACCATTATTTTTTT
>CAYYUX010000064.1:0-9568 GCA_964474975.1 uncultured Thermodesulfobacteriota bacterium | reverse complement strand
GCAAATTTCGATACTTCTAAACTTGCGTTATGCGCCCCACGTAGCTTCAAAAAAGAAAGCATGGCGAAGAAAACCAATAAGGGGGCCGACTACACCGCAATGAAATAACTTCCTGCGCCCGCTAATTTAAAATAAAAAACATATTATTTTACCACGAAAAAAAAGTTTGTCCCGTAAAAAATAGCGGTTGTCCTCTTCAGATACCCTCGGCTTCTTCTTGCAGGTCCTTTGCGTGGCCGCCCATCTTGATGAAGGCGATTCCTCCTATCATGCTCACTACAACCATTACGGCGTACCAGATAAGAGAGAGCGAGATGGCCTGTGTCTTTGTCGCCCCCACCATGGTAAAGAGGTAGACAAAGGCACCCTCGCGTATTCCGAGTCCTCCCACGGTAATGGGGACCATAGTGATGACCGTGGCAAGGGGTATGAAGAAAAAGAAGTAGGCGAGCCTTACGTCTATGCCGAGGCTCTGCGCAAGTATATAGTAGCCCACAATAACGCCGGCCTGAACCACAAAGGAGATGAGCAGTATCTTTACGAGGATATCCTTGTGTCCCTTGTAGCCCATGAGAGTTTTGTAGAGGGCGTCTACCTTATGATTGATGCCGTAAAAGTGAATCTTCGCGAGTATCCCCATGGCCCAGCTATGGAGGGGGCCAACCCAGATGACGAGGCTCGCCGTTGTGTAGCCGCCTATGAGGAAAATGAGAAAACCCGGCAGGGTGGTATCTTTTATAAGGGAGTAGCCCGTTATGAAGGCGATGGTGGTGATGATAATAAGGGCCGAGAAACCTGAGTACCTGTCCATGAAGATAGAGGCCACGCTTACGCCGCCTTTTTTTGATTCTCTGTATAGATAGAGGCCCTTGATGATATCTCCTCCTACCATGGTGGGGAGGAAATTGTTGAAGAACATGCCGATAAAATATATGGCGAGTAGTTTTCTGTAGCGGACATCGACGTCCTTATGGAGGATAATGGACCAGCGGAAGGCAGAGATGGCCTGAAGACAGATGAAAAATATTGCCACAAAGAGGATGACATAGGGGTTCACTGTCTTAAGGTCATGGAAAAAGCGCTGTAAGTCCATGTTGTGGAAGAGAAAATAGAGTATGCCGCCGCTTACGCAAAACTTGATAAGCGTGGTAAGAATCTTCTTTGTCATTTACGGAGGACCTTCTTAACGAAAAAGATGGGTTTATGCTGAGACTCGTGATAGACGCGGGCGAGCATCTCGCCGAGGAGCCCCATTACTATGAGCTGAACGCCCAGTATGATGCAGAGTACTGCGAGGAGCAGGAGCGGGCGGCCCCCGATGTCATGGCCGAGGATAAGTTTGTCGGCGGCGAGATATATTGAGAAGGCCCCGCCGATAAAACCGAGTATAAGGCCCAGTGGCCCGAAGGCCTGTATGGGGCGAGTTGAAAAACTTTGAAGAAACTTAACTGTAATAAGGTCGAGAAGGACTCGAAAGGTGCGCGATATGCCGTACTTTGAGCGCCCGAACTTTCTCTCGTGATGAGTGGTCTCCACCTCTATAATGCTGGCCCCAACCCAGCTTGCCATGGCAGGTATGAAGCGGTGCATCTCGCCGTAGAGGCGGACGTTTTTTATGACCTCGCTTCGATAAGCCTTGAGCGTACAGCCGTAGTCGTGCAGGTGAACGCCCGTTACCTTGGAGATAAGCCAATTCGCTACGATAGAGGGTAAGCGCCGCGAGATAAAGGGGTCTTTTCTCTTCTTCCTCCAGCCGCTTACTATGTCGTAGTCTTTTATTTTTTCGAGCATATTAGGGATATCCACGGGGTCGTTCTGCAAGTCACCGTCCATGGTGATGATAATATCGCCTTCTGCGTATTCTATGCCTGCGGCCATGGCGGCGGTCTGCCCGAAGTTGCGCCTGAAGGAGACGACTACTACTTTATCGTCCTTTTTTTGTATTCCCTCAAGTACGGTGAAGGTAGAGTCTTTACTTCCGTCATCAACGAAGACCATCTCATAGACGCGGCCCGTGCCGTCCATGACCTCTTTTATGGCCTTGTATAGGAGGGTGACGTTTTTTTCTTCCTCATAGACGGGTACGACTATTGATACGGATTCGGTCATATTATCTTTATCCAAGATATCCTCTTTTTGTGAACAATGCCCAAGTTCTAAAAGGCGCTCTTATCTTTATCAGAATTTTTGCGGCGCACCGTCTTCCCCTGCAAACCCCTTGAAGGCGTAGCACCTGAAGATGGAAAATTCCTTCAGGAGCCTACCCTTGTAATATATAGGAAAAATTTCTTTTTTGCACCCCTTAAAGGCAGATTGCGTGCTTGCGGCGAGTCCCGCGTTGCCGCCCTTTACGTATATGGCGTCGCGGCCATGGAGCCCGGAAAACCCCGGCCAGAGGTCGTACTGGTTCATCCTTCTTGAGCCCGTGTTGATGTTGTACGCCGCGGGCTGACCTGCCGTGTAAAAGGCAAGCTCGCTCGTTATCTGATAGGTGTCGCTCATGATGAAGGGAGGCCCGCTTCCATGAGCCCCCGCCCGTCTGCTATCACGCCCGCCCTTAGCGCTTTGTGCCTCCATCTCTTTTCTGACGAGAGAGACCTTGTCGCCAAGTGCCTGCCATGCCGTAACCCTGTTGTAGGGAGGACCCCAGAGGATGTTGCGCGCCCCGAGGGGTTCCAGTAACCATGGGCAGTATGCGATGACCGTGCCTGCCGTGCCAATGAGGATAGCGGCTCCTGCTGTAATGGCAAGGGCTTTTTTGGCCCTGCTCCTCTTGTATAGCTCCTGAAAGGCCGCGATGGCGGCGGGCAGTGCCGTAACATAGGCGGCTATTGCCCAGTTGGCCTGCACTTTACCATGAAACCCCGCGAAAAGGAAAAAGAAAAAGACAAAGGCAGAGGCGAAAAAGACAAAGAGATGGGCCGCCGAGCCCTCTCCAAAGCCTTTGCGGGCAGAGCGATAAACACCGTAGACAAAGGCCGCGAAGAAAAGCGGGGTAAAAAGCCCCACCTGCGAGCCGATAAAATTCAGGGGCTCTATGATTGAAAAACTTCCGCTTCCAACGTGCGCCTGCCCCATGGTGTGGCGAAAAGTTACGCCCTGATTTGCTATATTCCAGATAAAGACAGGCGAGGATACTATGGCCGTTATGATACCGGCGATGTATGGCCACGGAGTCTTCAAGAGGCGCCGATGCTCTCTTGAGCAGAGGAGAAAGAGCAGGAGCGTCGGGTAGATGAGAACCATGGTGTATTTACTTAAAAAGCCGAGGCCCGCCAGAAGCCCTGCGATGCACCACTGTATTTTATTCCTGCTCCGAATGGCCCTCATGAAGAAAAAGGCCGTTCCGGCCCAGAAAAAGACAAAGAGCACATCTGTTGTCATGAGCACGGAGCCCGCGGAGAGGAGCGGTGTTATTAGTGAAAGCAGTGCCGCGTAAAGACCTGTTTTCTCGTCTCCCGTTAACTCAAGTCCGATTAGATATATGAAATACGTGCCACCGGCGGCAAAGGCTACGGCGCAGGCCCTTACGGCAAACTCGGTACTGCCGAGTATGGCGGTAAAAAAGGCGATTGCGTAGGCAACACCGGGCCCCTTGCTGTAATAACTGAGGGCAAGGTGGCGCGACCATTCCCAGTAATGGGCCTCATCGGGAGAGAGGTCAAAGGGCGAGTAGGCGATATATATAAGGCGCAGTACGGAAACCGCTATAAGACATAAAAAAAGTTTTTTATTATAATACTTCACGTTTACCTTTTGTTTCCATGTTTAATGGCCTTTTTAATGGTGTGAAGGCCTTTTTTGTCCAGCCAATTAAGTGCGAGGGCCACAAGCGACCCAAGTATGGCGCCTCCCAATACGTCAAGGGGGTAATGCACGCCCACATATACCCTGGAGTAGGCGATGGCGACGGCGACGGCAATAAAAAAGGGCCAATATTTTTTATAACGCAGACTCAAAAATACCATGGCCGCGAAAATATTGGTGGCGTGTCCCGATGGAAAGGAGTATGAGCCGCCGCAACCCACAAGGAGTTTTACCCCAACAAGGGCGTGGCAGGGGCGTATCCTTCCAAATACATCTTTTAAGTGGGCCGCCATAAAATCGCTGACAAGTATGATGACGGCTATGATGATAAGTGCGCGTATTTCCTTTTTTTTACCTCGTAAGAGTATTAGGAGGACAGTTGCTACTCCTATGATTATAAAGTGGCTCTTATCTGTAATAAAGGGCATGACTACGTCAAGAACCGGTGATGTAAGCCTGCTGTTAAGCAAAGTAAAGAGGGCGGTATCCAGGCGGAGTATCCAGGCCATCAGTCTTTTCCTACCCTCGTTAAGGTCAGGCACTCAAGCCCTTCTACGGCCTTAAGTACCTCGTCTACGGTAATCTCTTTCATGCACCTCGGGTCATCGCATTTTTTTCTGAAACATGGACTGCACTCCAGTCCCTTTCGCACTACGACATGTCCGCGGCCTATTGGGCCGGTGCGCCACGGTGCCGTTGGGCCGAATAGCGCCACTACGGGCAAACCGGCGGCAACGGCAATGTGCATTGGCCCGGAATCAAGGGTTACGCAGAAGCGGGCCAGCCTCATGAGGGCCGAAAGCCCTCTGAGGTCTATGGAGCCCGCGAGGTTATGGGCCCGCGCGCCGATGCCATTTTTTATCTTCTCAGCCGCGCTCCTGTCGGCCTTTGCACCTACGATTACGGCCTCAAGACCGTATTTTTCCGTAATGATTCTGCCAAGTTTTGTAAATTTATCATCATCCCAGAGCTTTTTTCCCCACCTTGATCTTGGAACGATAATAAAAAAAGAGTTTGCAGGGCCCCCGGCCTTTACTCCGAGACCGCCAAGCAATTCTCTGATATGGTCAAGGTTCTCTTCTCCCACGTAGAGTGGAAAGTCCACGTCTTTTTCTTCGGACGCGGCATAAGGGGCCTTATCGAATGCGGCCTTGACAAGGTCAAGGTAGCGAAGCACGGCATGCCTCTCGGGGTCATAGGCAGGGGCCTTCTCACTAAGGGCAAGGGTGCTGAGCTCCCGCGAGTTGGCAAAGCCGAGTACACGTTTACCGCGTGCCGCCACGGCCCATACGGCGCTTTTGAAGAGCCCCTGAAAGTCCATGACAAGGTCGTATTGCCTTGCCGCGAGCTGACGCGCCGTTCTTATATTAGCCCTGCTGTCACAAGTCCAGCCCTTTTTATTGACAATAAACAGTTTATCTATCAAGGGGTTATCCTTTAAGACAGATGACGACGGCTCTTCCACGAGCCAGTCTATCTCGGCCCTTTGGTCGCCCTTTACCCCGCGTTTTTCAAGGGCAGTCCTCAAGGCACGAAGGGCCGGCAGAGTCTGCACCACATCGCCGATGGAAGATAGTTTTATTATAAGGATTTTCAAAGTCCCGATTATCCTTCGTGAATTTCGCTAAAGGGGCCGTCTTCTGAGAGCATCCACTCTACGGCCTCGTTGAGGTCCTGCGCCACAAAATCCAGGTCCGAGAGCCCGCGTCCGCCTCCACCGGCCTCAAAGAATCCCTCAAGTCCGCCCATTATCCCCTGCTTTAACTCTTCAAGGGCCACGGTGCCGTAACCTGTCAGCACAAGCACATCGGTCATCCCTGTCCTGCGTCCAAGCTCCATATCAGAGTACTTGTCGCCGACCATTACAGAACGCGCGAGGTCTGTCTCATGGTCGCGCGCCGCATCCATGATAAGCTCGGTCTGTGGTTTTCTGCACTCGCATTTGTCATCAGGGTGATGGGGGCAGTAGTAAAGGCCATCTATATGCGCCCCTTTTTCCTTTAGAAGCGCCTCGAGCCTCTTGTTTACTCGTTCAAGGTCTGCCTCTCTATAAAACCCGCGCGCCAGCCCTGATTGATTGGTGATGACGATTACGGGTATGTGCCGCTCATTCAGCTTTTTTATCGCCTCTGCCGCCCCGGCTATTAAGACGATGTCATCGGGGTTGCCGATATAACCTTTGTCTTCGTTAATGGTGCCGTCCCTATCTAAAAATACGGCGGCACGCAAGGTCTTTTTATCTTTCATATTTTCGGTCATGAGCCTTTTTGTATAAGTTTAAGTGCTGTCCCGCATACCTCGTCTACGGTGATGGCCCTCATGCAATCCATGTGACCATATTGGCATACCCTGTCGAAACATGGGTTGCAGGGCCTTTTTTTGATTATAAACTCTGTGTTTGGCCCCGTTGGCCCTGTAAGGGCCGGGTCCGTGGAGCCGAATATGGCGAGCGTCGGCACGCCGAGTGCCGAGGCCATGTGCATGGCCCCGGAGTCGTTTGTAATAAAAAGACGAAGTCCCCTCAAGAGGGCCATGCACTCGGCAAGGCCCGTCTTACCCGCAAGGTTAAGGGCGCCGGGGATTTTTTTATTTATAAGAGCAAAAACTTTTTCAGCGGACTCGGCGTCTCCCTGGCCGCCGAATATTAGCGGCACGGCGCCGAGCTTTTTTGATAATCTTAAGAGCGCCTCGCCAAACCTCTCTGCAGGCCACATCTTTGCCGGTCCATAGCTTGCCCCCGGCGCAGTCCCGATAAGGTCTCGTCCCCATAGTCCCGCTTTGGTTAACAAGGCCTGCGCATTTTTCATCGCCTCTTGCCCTGCGTATAGTCTCGGCATGGGCCGTGTGGCCGTGACAGAGCCTCCGAGGGCCTTTATGATATTAAGATAATAGTCGATATGGTGGAGCTTTTTAACCTCCGCCGTAAAGGGCACGGCTTCTGTAAGGAGCCCGGAGCGCATGTCCCTGCCGTAACCCGCCCGCAGAGGTATCCTTGATATAAAGGAGAGAAAGGCGGCGTCAAAGGCATTCTGAAAGAGGACGGCAAGGTGAAAATTACCTGCACGTAGTGTTTTTGATAACCTGAACCTGCCGCGTAGGCCCTGATGATCCTCGTTGTACTCGATAATCCCGCTAACCACGGGGTGAAACTCATATATGGGGATAACCGTTTTTTTTGCGAGGATGGATATAGACGCGCCGTCGTAAAGTTCCCCAAGGGCCGTTAGGGCAGGTAGCGTCATCACAGCGTCGCCGACCCAGTTGGGCGTCCTTACGAGTATTTTTTTTATTGTCCCATGGTTCATCTTTAAAAAATTCCTTTTGCCCTACCGACGTCTTCCACGGCGGCCCGAATCTGGCAATTTAGAAAATAATCAATTATTATATTATAAATATCAGATACATAAAACCTTTTTTAAGTTTTGTCTCCTCTCTCGCCATAAAGAAGAGGTTTTTCCTCCATGATTCAGACAAAAAAGAGGGCTTTTTGTGTTATATTGGAGACTTATGAGGGCTAATCTGATAGAAAAGGTCGCGGAAGAGCTGAATGCTTCCATTACGGGCGGGATTGTCTCGAAGATTTTCCAGCCCGAGGCGCGCTGTATTATTCTGCGCATTTTTCTTCGCGGTAAACAAGAGAGCCTCCTTTTAAGCGCAAACGCCCCTAACGAGAGGCTTTATCTTACGGGGGGGAAAGCCCCCAACCCCATGAGGCCGCCGCGTTTCTGCGCCCTGCTCCGTAGCCGTGTTGGTAACGCCCTTATAAGGGGTATTAAAAAAATTCCCGATGAGCGCATTGTGGAAATCGCCCTTGAGAAAAAATTGGAAGGCGGAACGCGGAAATTCTGCCTGAGGGTGGAGCTTACGGGACGCTCCGCCAATATTATCCTCGTTAATGATAAGGGTATTGTAGAAGACGCCCTTCGCCATTTTCGCCCTGAGACGAGCCCAAGGGCCGTTCTGCCGGGGGTTTTTCTTGCGGCCCTGCCCGCGCGCGATGAGGCGCGCCATGCCGGGGGTGAGACCGACGAGGCCCTCCCCCACAAAGAAGAGGGTGAGTCGTGGAACGAATTTTTAGATCGTTCCTACACTGAGCTTACAAGCGGCGAGGGTTTTTATTCATATAAGAGTGAGCTTAAAAAGGCCGTAGACCGGGCGCTGAAGAGGGCACATAAAAAAATTAAAAATCTTCATGGAGATAAAGAAAAGGCAGAGGCCAATGTGGACGCTTTTCACCTCGGTGAGTTGATACTTCCCAACATGGGACAGATAAAACGCGGGGCCGCCGAGGCCCGGTTAATGGATTATACTGTAGTCCCGCCTCTGGAGGTAACCGTAGCCCTTGACGAAAAAATCGGACCGAGGGAGAACGCCGAGCGCTACTTTAAAAAGTCAAAAAAGGCGAGGCGCGCCTTAGAGATTTTGGCAAAGAGAATGCCGGAGAGCGAGGCGGAACTTGAGTATGTAGAGGAGCTTGGCTACGAACTTGAGAATGCCGAGACAGTGGAAGAACTCTCCGAGATAGAGGCCGCGCTTATAAAAGGCAGGTATCTCCGAAGACAAGAGGGCCGCGAAAAAGGTGAGACCAGAAAGATCGCGGCAAGCCCCATAAAGCGGAAAAAATCCAGCGAGGGAATCTTAATGCTCCTTGGAAAAAACGCCCGCGGGAATGATCAAATAGTAAAAAAAGAATCTTCAAGAGGCGATATCTGGCTACACGCCAAGGACGTAGCGGGCTCTCATGTACTCATCAAAACAGGCGGCCGCGCCATAGCGGATTACCCGTCAACGCTACGCGAAGCGGCGGCCCTTGCGGCGTGGAACTCAAAGGCACGCTCTGAAAAAAAGGCCGAGGTCCTCTATACGGATGTAAAACACGTCACCAAACCCCCGCACGCGAAACCCGGGCAGGTGCTGGTGAGGGAATTTAAGGTGATACTGGTGGAGCCGGGGGAGTAGGTACCGCCCTTGACAAACTTTCTCCAAGGTTATACAATTATATTAAGTTGTATAACTTTTAAGCATGAGGTTGGAAAATATGACAACAGTTAAAACCCTATCCAAGGGGCAGATAGTCATACCCGCTGAGATACGCAAGCGTCATCATATAGAGCAGGGCACTGAGATTCAGGTTATGGAGTACGGCGGTATAATTTACCTTATCCCGCCCGTTGAAGACCCCATTGGCGAGGCCTGCGGACTTCTTGCCGGCGCCCCGTCTCTCTCGAAAAAGCTCCTTGACGATAGAAAGCAAGACTTCAGATGAAGAAAAAGGGGCCTTATATCTTTGACAGCTACGCTCTTCTGAAACTGTTTCAGAAGGAGAAGGGGTATGAGAAGGTCAAACGCCTTCTGATTGAGATACAGAAGAAGGGCCTTGAAAAATATATAAATATTATCAACCTCGGCGAGATTGTCTATTCTACAAAGAGGGAGTTCGGGGACTTGAAGAAGATAGAGGTAATGGCCGCAATAGAGCGCCTCGGCTTTACAACGATACCCGTCACAAACGACCTCGTATTCCGCGCCGCAGAGTACAAGGCCGATTACAGCATTTCGTATGCAGATTGCTTTGTCCTTGCCTCCGCCGTTGAGTTTAAGGCGATAATTGTTACCGGAGACCCGGAATTTAAGAAGGTAAAAGGGCTGGCGGAGATTGTTTGGGTGTGAGGGATTTTTTGGTGGGATGTGCTCACCCTACAGGGCTAGATACCGTCTTGGCTGTCAAGCACAAAGCGGTATATTCCAGTTAGGGTCGAAG